>JACMOK010000052.1 GCA_014378065.1 Flavobacterium sp. | reverse complement strand
TTTCAAGAAATTGACCGTATCTACCGAAGCCGTTACACAATAATTTCCCGAAAATTTGGAGGCACAAGCAAACGCAATTTGATCGAGTAATGACAAAATAAAACCACCGTGAATTTTACCACTAAAATTAGTGTGCGAAGGTAACATCAATTGTGAAATAGTGATATGAGAAGAACTTACCGTTTTGAAAATAGTGTTCATAGTTGCGTTTTAAAATTCAATTTCTTTGAAATAAGGCGGTGATAAAGTTATACTTTTTCCAGATAATTTATAAAATTATTTTTCGGAGATTCACACAACGAACAACAATAAACTTCGGGCAAATCTTGGAACAGCACCCCTTTTTCGATTCCTTGAGTAACGTCGCCATATTCTGAATTGTAAAGCGTTAAACATTCTGAACATTGATGAATGTCGGTTTCTTGAATTTCTTTTTTAGTTGAAATTGTGTTTACTTCGAGAACGGTATTTCCCAATTCCTCGAAATATTTTTTACTCAATTCAATTAAAATATTTGGTAATTCCTGCTTGTCCACATCTTGCGCTAGAACAATGTATTCTTCGGTATTCGGGTTAAAATTTTTGGCAAACAACACATTATAAGTCGCTCTAATTTTGATGGATTCCAAGGCTTTTGGCGTTTCATTTTTTTCCACTACAATAGATGTAAAATAATGACCATCGCGGTTGTATTCTGAGATTCCAAAAGTAAGACCATAAGTACTCACGTCATATTGGTCTAAAGTCCGAACCAAAAATGTTTTGAGGTTCAAAGCCCATTCCGTTGCCACTGGCAAATGCCAATTGAGTTCCAATAATGAGTGACGCACATTGATTCCTTTTTTGCCCAAGAATTTTTCCCAATCTAATTTCCGGTCTTTGGGAATTCCTTTTACAATGAAGGATTTCCAGGGCGTGATACAAATTTTTCCAATTTTGCAATCAAAACACAAATCGCACATTTCTTTTAGAAATTCTAAATCGTACAGGTTATTTCGCCAATACAATCCCAACCAATACTGGTCGATTCCCAATTTATTCATTCCCTCATAATACGGAAAAGGATAAAACGGAAGTTGCAAAGGTTGGTCAATGGTTCTATTATTGGTATCCAAAGAGTCGTTAACCAATTGAAAAATCATATCCACGGTATCGGGTTCTTCAATCAATATTTTTTCGATGGCAGAATACACTTCGGCAATATTCCAGCTGTAAATCAGCACAGGATACATTTCCATTTTTTCCCATTTTGGTAAACGAATGTACATAAACCAATAATCCTCGTGATGCGAAGCCACAAAGTTAATATGTCCAGTAAACAAAGGAACGAGCTGCTGTTTTGGGTCGGTAATATTGACTTTTAATTTGGGTTGTTCCTTGAATTGTTCCAAAATATAAAGAAATTTATTTCCGGTAAGCCAAGATGTATTCGCAAAAATATCAGTCGAAACATAAGACGAAACAATGTTGTTGCCACTTTTTTCGTCAGGAAAAACAAAATGATGTTTCTCCATTTCTTCTTTTTCGATAGTCAATAATCCTTCAGGAAATATGATGTCTTGTCTCGAACCAAACGAAATCGCTTGCAGCCCTTGATTCAAACTCATATTGACAATCTCACGCAATTCGCCTGGCGAAATCACGCCTCCTTTTACTATTAATCGGGTGTTTTTCATTTTTTACAGTTTATAGTTTATGGTTTGTTGTTTATGGTTACAGCTACAAACTATAAACCATAAACAACAAACAACAAACCTATTTGCATTTTGCTAAAATATCCTTCACTTCGGTTTTGCAGCTACCACAACCCAATCCTGCGCCTGTGATTTTACATAATTCAGTGAAATTGTTCACGCCGCTTTTAATCGCTTCTTCCAAATTACCACTTCCAACTTGGCTACACGAGCAAACGAGTTTTCCTAAAATAGGTTTGGCATTTGAGCTTCCTCTGAGTAATAAATTCCGTTTGTCGGCGAGTTCTATTTTGCTTTCGATAAGGGATTTGAATTCGGCAAATTCATTTTTATCGCCCATTAAAATCGCACCTACTAACAAATCATTTTTGACGATACATTTTTTATAATAGCGTTGTCGCAAATCGGCAAAAACGATTTCCTCATAAGTATCGTCATTTTCAGGGATTTCAACTTGACCAATACTACACAAATTGATGTCCTCTAATTTTAAGATATTCATTAAAACCGATCCTTTATAAAAACTACTGATGTCGCCCGCCAAATAATTGGCCAAAATATCAGCTTGCTCCTCTGCAGCAGAGGTAATTCCAAACAATTGATTGTCGAATTCGGCGATTTCGCCAATGGCGAAAATACTTGGATTCGAAGTTTGCAAATACTGATTGACCTTCACGCCACGACCGCAAGCCAGCCCTGACTCTTTGGCAATTTCTATATTTGGAAGCGTTCCAATAGTATAAACAATGGCGTTGGCAGTAATGATTTTTCCACTTTTCAAAGCAATTTCCAATTCATTTGGATTATTAGTTTCAAAAACGGTACTGACTTCGTTGTCAAAATAAATTTGAATATCCCGAAGTTGGACTTCTTCGGCCAATAGTTTAGACGAAATTCGATCCAATTGACGCTCCATCAATCTAGAAGCGCGCTGAATGATAGTGATTTTTACTTTTTTATGTTTCAAAGCTGCGGCCAATTCTAAGCCTAACAAGCCGCCACCAACTATAACAATATGTTGCTCTTCGGTTGGTAAATTGGTATTATCCAAATAGTCTTTCAATCGGTCGGCGTCGTTCTTTTTGCGCATCGTGAATCGTCCTGGCAGATGCAATTGCGCATTTTCAGGGATAAACGGACGACTTCCTGTGGCCAATATCAAGGAATCAAAAGTGTGAAGATTGCCTTGATTATCCAAAATTGTTTTTTCTTGTGCGTTGACAGTATCGATCGCAACATTAGATTTCAACGTAATATTCAACTTACTCAATGCTTCTTCTTTGATTTTCTGAAGTTGTTGCCAACTAAATTCGCCAGTCATATATTCTGGAAGTAAAACCCTGTTGTAAAAAGGACTCTCTTCGTTCGAAAACACAATTATTTCATCGCTAGTATTGATTTCGCGATAGTTTTGAATGAAACGAAATGCTGCTGCTCCTGCTCCAACAACAGCAATTTTCTCGAATGGTTTTACATATTTTGCTAAAGAAACTGTCGTGAATTTAAAATCGGGTTCTTTTGAAATCGGGTCAACAACTGTGTTAGTTAAATTATTGGTTCGATTCAAGTCGTTTTCTAATTGTTTTCCCCAATGCATCGGTAAGAAAACTACGCCTTCCTTGATGCTATCGGTTACTTTTGCCTTCACTCTAACATTGCCATTTTTACTCGTCACCACAACAATATCTCCAGTTTTTATGACAGATTTGTAGGCATCTATAGGATTTATTTCGAGCATCGGACTTGGAATGTGTGTCATCAATCGGGACACTTTTCCAGTTTTGGTCATCGTATGCCATTGATCTCGAATTCGACCTGTGGTTAGAATAAATGGAAATTGTGCATTGGGTTGTTCCGATGTGTTTTCTATCGAAGTTGGAATATTGAAAATTGCTTTTTGCGAAGGCGTATAGAATTTTTTATCGGTAAACAATCTAGGCGTTCCGGGATGTCCATAATCGGGAACCGGCCATTGAAAAGTACCTTCGTTTTTGAGGCGATTGTAATTCAAGAAAGAAATATCCATTTTGGTGCCTTTGGTCATCAAACAATATTCTTTATAAACTTCCTCGGTGGTATTGAAATTGAAACCATTGAATTTCATTTTCTGTGCAAAACGAGTTAGAATCTCCACATCCGAAAGGGCTTCTCCCGGTGCATTGATCCCTTTGGGAAGATAGGAAATCCGCCTTTCAGAATTGGTCATTGTGCCTTCTTTCTCCAACCAACCCGCAGCTGGCAACAACAAATCAGCAAATTTTGAAGTGTCGGAATTATGAGAAATATCTTGAACTACAACAAATTTTGCGTTTTGCAAGGCTTTTTCCACTCTTCTAGAATCGGGCAAACTTACTAATGGATTGGTACAAATAATCCAAATCGCTTTCATTTTTCCGGATTCTAAAGCATCGAACATTTCGGTTGCGGTCAATCCTGGTTTTTCAGAAATTTCATTCACGCCCCAAAATTCGGCGACTTCTTTTCGATGTGTTGGATTGTTTAATTCTTTGTGAACGGCTAATAAATTAGACAAACCACCTACTTCTCTTCCGCCCATTGCATTGGGTTGACCCGTTAATGAAAACGGTCCAGAACCCGGTTTTCCTACTTGTCCTGTTAGTAAAGAAAGGTTGAGTAGCGCAGTATTTTTATCGACTCCAATAGCGCTTTGGTTGAGACCCATTGCCCAAAGCGAAATAAATCCTTTGGCTTTCCCTATAATTTCTGCTGCCAATTTGATGTCTTTTACAGAAATTCCGCAAATCTTTGATGCTTTTTCAAAAGAACTCGACAGCACTAAATCTTTGTATGCTTTGAAATTTTCGGTGTTGTTTTTAATAAAATCGTTGTCGGTGTATCCTTTTTCGATCAAACGTTTTGCAATGGCGTGATAAAGGACAATATCAGTTCCGGGAATAATTTGCAAATGCAAATCGGCTAAAGCTGCCGAATCTGTTCTCCGTGGATCGATAACAATTATTTTTATCTTTGGGTTTTTCTCTTTGTGTAGCTCCAATCTTCTAAAAAGAATTGGATGACACCAAGCCGGATTAGCGCCTGTGATCAGGAAAGTATCCGCCAATTCGATGTCGTCATACGCAATTGGAACACTATCTTCGCCAAAGGTTTTTTTATAACCCACCACAGCCGAACTCATACATAATCTGGAATTGGTGTCTATATTATTGGTTTTAAGAAATCCTTTGACCAGCTTATTTACTAAATAATATTCTTCGGTAAGGCATTGTCCAGAAACATAAAAACCAACGCTATCTGGTCCGTGTTTTTTGATAATGGAAGAAAAAACTGCGGCTGCACGATCCAAAGCGGCATCCCAACTCACTCTTTCTTTGGGATGTGATTTGCTCCAACGCATTTCCGGATATAAAATCCGATCCGAAATATCGTTTGCCACATAATGTAAATTCATTCCTTTCGAACAAAGCATCCCTCGATTTACAGGATGGTCGATATCACCTTTTAGTGACACGCCATTTTTAGCATCATTGGTTACAACAATTCCACAGCCTACGCCACAATAAGAGCAAGTAGTTTTAATTTCTGAATTTTGCATTATTGAAATTCTTTAAGTCCTCACCCCAGCCCTCTACAAAGGAGAGGGAGCTAAGATTGGAATATTTTATATTTATACATGGCTTAGATAAGGTAATAACTATCTTTTAAAAATGTAAAAATAAGTATTTTTACGTATTAATACGTATAAATTGAAAAATATTTTATACGTTTGACAAAATTAATATATTGATTTCCCAAATAAGGTCTCTATTTTTTTTAAACCTTATAGACTTATCCGCAGAAAAATAGGAAAATTGTCAAAGTTTAAAAGAACTGCATAGGCATTTGATTTACACATAGCTATGACCCGAGCGAAGCGAACTGGCGAAGTGAATGTATGATAAGCTAAGTGCCTTTCTATTAAAATAAATAATTTTTCTATGTGGTTAATTTTTTTTAGGTATTTATCAGTATAGTAAAGAAGCAATGTGGACAAATCATTTTATTGCCTTTAATTCCATTTTATTATGAAGAAAGAAACACCAATTTGTGACAGCTGTTTGAATGAAAATTGTTTCATCAAAAAGCATCTTCATTTGGAAAAAATGAAGCAGTACATTGAAAAGAAGAACAGTTTTCTTTGCAAAAAATCGCAACAATTTATTATTGAAGGTGCGCCAACTCA
>JACMOK010000051.1 GCA_014378065.1 Flavobacterium sp. | reverse complement strand
ACTACTTTAAAAATTGCAATTCAAAAATCGGGACGATTAAACGAAGATAGTATCCAAATTCTAAAAGATGCGGGAATCTCAATCGACAACGGAATAGACCAATTAAAAGCAGAAGCATCTAACTTTCCTTTAGAGGTTTTGTATTTACGTAATTCAGATATCCCTCAGTATTTGATTGATGGAGTTGTAGATATCGCCATAGTTGGTGATAATTTATTGGTCGAAAAAGGAAAAAATATCGAAGTAATTCAAAAATTAGGCTTTTCTAAATGCAAAGTTTCTGTGGCTGTTCCAAAAGCATTCGAATACAATTCGGTCAAGGATTTAGAAGGAATGCGTATTGCCACTTCTTATCCCAATACGGTACTTGATTTTTTTAATTCGAAAGGCGTAACTGTCGATCTGCACCAAATATCAGGTTCGGTAGAAATCGCACCAAATATTGGTCTTGCCGATGCAATTGTAGATATTGTTTCTAGTGGAAGTACTTTGTTTAAAAATAATTTAAAGGAAGTTGAAGTTATTTTTAAAAGTGAAGCGGTTTTAGCGGTTTCTCCAAAAGTAAGCCCAGAATCTCAAAAAATAATTGATACTTTAAAATTCCGAATTGAATCGGTATTAAGAGCCCGAAAATCAAAATACATCTTAATGAACGTTCCTAACGACAAAATCGAAGCTATTGGCAAAATTTTACCTGTTTTAAAGAGTCTTACCGTAATGCCATTAGCAGAAGAGGGTTGGAGCAGCGTGCATTCCGTAATTGACAAAGACACTTTTTGGGATGTTATCGACCAACTCAAAGAAGCTGGTGCCGAAGGAATTCTAGTTTGTCCAATCGAAAAAATGGTTTTATAAAAAGGTATGAGTTTAAAAGTTATAAGTTGTGCGTCTTGACCATAAACTTATAATACCTAACCCATAACACTTAACTTACAACTACAAACAATGAACAAAATATACAATCCAAAACCCGAAATTTGGTCAGAAATCCTAAAAAGACCAACAAAAACGATCGATGATATTGAACTTACCGTTAAGGAAATTTTCAGGGAAGTTGAAAAAAAAGGAGATGAGGCTGTATCCAAATATACTTCACTGTTCGACAGTGTAAAATTCGAAAATATAGAAGTTTCTTCATTAGAAATAGAGCAAGCCATTGTCACTATTCCTGAAGATTTGAAATCTGCCATTCAATTGGCAAAATCGAATATTGAAAAATTTCATTTGGCTCAAAAAACAACTAAAGTTGAAGTAGAAACCACCGAAGGCGTGTATTGTTGGCAAGAAAAAAGACCTATTCAAAAAGTGGGTTTGTACATTCCGGGCGGAACGGCACCATTGTTTTCGACCGTTTTAATGCTTGCCGTTCCAGCTAATATTGCAGGTTGCAAAGAAATTGTTTTGTGTTCGCCACCAGATAAAAACGGAAACATCAATCCAGCTATTTTATATGCCGCCAATTTATGTGGTGTCACTAAAATCTTGAAAGTAGGTGGAATCCAAGGCATTGCCGGAATGACTTTCGGAACAGAAACAATACCAAAAGTATATAAAATTTTTGGACCTGGAAACCAATTCGTCACTGTGGCAAAACAACTAGCAACGCAATTTGGTGTAGCAATCGATATGCCGGCCGGACCAAGTGAATTACTAATTGTTGCCGATAATTCAGCCATTCCAGCCTTTATAGCTTCCGATTTATTAAGTCAAGCCGAACACGGAATTGACAGCCAAGTAATTTTGGTTTCCACTTCAAAAATATTAATTGATGAAGTGGAAAAAGAAATCCAAACACAAATTGCGGATTTGCCTCGAAAAAATATTGCCGAAAAAGCCATTGCCAATTCAAAACTGATTTATGTCGAAAATAATAAAATTGCGCTAGAATTAATCGACGAATATGGCCCAGAACACTTTATTATTTGTACCAAAGACGAAGATTATTTTGTGAATAACATCGGAAATGCAGGTTCTGTTTTTATAGGAAACTATACGCCAGAAAGTGCTGGAGATTACGCTTCTGGAACCAATCATACCCTTCCAACCAATGGTTATGCCAAGAATTACAGCGGCGTAAATTTGGATAGTTTTACCAAATCGATGACTTTTCAAAAAATATCCGAAAAAGGAATTCAAAACATTGGTAAAGCGATAGAAATTATGGCAGAAGCCGAAGGATTGCAAGCACACAAAAATGCAGTTACATTACGATTAAAAGCGATTGAAAATGGAAAATAATTTCAATATAAATAATCTGGTTCGAGAAAACGTAAAGCAAATGAAGCCGTATTCATCAGCTCGTGACGAATTTGAGGATTTTGATACAGCGGATATGATTTTCTTGGATGCCAACGAAAATCCGTTCCAGAATGGCGTGAATCGTTATCCAGATCCACAGCAAAGCAGCGTGAAAGTTGTTTTGGCAAAACAAAGAAACGTAAATACTAAACAAATTTTACTCGGAAATGGAAGCGACGAAGTACTGGATTTAATTTTCAGAGCTTTTTGTGAACCAAAACAAGATAACATAATCACATTGCCACCAACCTACGGAATGTATGGCGTTTTGGCAAATCTAAATGATATTGAAAATAGGGAAGTATTGCTTTCTACTGATTTTCAACCTCAAGTAGAAAAGATTTTAGAAACAGTTGATTCAAAAACCAAAATCATCTTTCTATGTTCGCCAAATAATCCCTCAGGAAATTCATTTTCGGATGAAAGCGTTGTGAAATTGCTTCAGAATTTTAAAGGCTTGGTTGTGATTGACGAAGCCTATATTGACTTTTCAGAAAAGCAAAGTTGGATGAATGAATTAGACGAATATCCAAATTTGGTTGTCACCCAAACCCTTTCAAAAGCGTATGGTTTGGCAGGTATACGATTGGGAATTTGCTATGCTTCTGTAGCGATAATTTCGGTTTTAAACAAAATCAAACCACCTTACAACGTGAACGAATTGACACAGTTACGAGCTTTGGAAAGATTGAGCAATCCACAAAAGATTAAATCTGAAATAGCATCAATTATTCGGCAAAGAGCCAAATTACTTAAAGTGTTAGTTGATGTAAAATTTGTCGAAAAAATTTATCCAACAGAGGCTAATTTCATCTTGATAAAAGTGGATGACGCTAACAAAAGATACGCCGAATTGATTGCCAAAGGAATTGTAATTCGAAACAGAACAACCCAACCTTTATGTGAAAATACTTTGCGTTTGACTATTGGAACGGAAGAGGAAAATCAAAAATTACTAGGATCACTTACCCTGTTAGGGTTTTAAACCCTAACAGGGTTGAATATAAAATTAAATGAAAAAATTACTTTTTATAGACCGCGACGGAACGATGGTTTTAGAACCAAACGACTATCAATTGGACAGTTTCGAAAAATTGGAATTCTATCCAAAAGCTTTTCAATATCTTGGAAAAATTGCTACCGAATTGGATTTCGAATTGGTGATGGTGACCAATCAGGATGGTTTGGGAACAGATTCGCATCCGGAAGCTAACTTTTGGTCAGTGCATAATTTGGTGATGAAAGCTTTCGAAAACGAAGGAGTTGTTTTCAGCGAAGTGCTGATTGACAAAACATTTCCGTACGAAAATGCGCCAACTCGCAAGCCTGCGACAGGAATGTTGACGAAATACATTAATAATCCAGAATACGATTTAGAAAATTCATTCGTGATTGGAGACAGAATAACCGACGTGGAATTAGCTAAAAACCTGGGTTCAAAAGCTATTTTCATCAGCACGGAGGATGAATTGGGCAGTGATGAAATATTCTCTAAAAGACACGAATTGGATGCTGTCATTGCCTTGCAAACAACAGAATGGAAAGCTATATATGAGTTTTTGAAATTAGAGGAACGTTCGGCTTCCGTAACTAGAAAAACGAATGAAACTGATATTTACATTAACCTAAATTTGGACGGAACCGGAAAAAGCAAAATCGAAACTGGAATTGCTTTTTTCGATCATATGCTCGATCAAATCGCGCGTCACGGTCAGATGGACTTGGAAATCATCGTAAAAGGAGATTTGGAAGTCGATGAACACCACACAATTGAAGATACGGCGATTGCCTTGGGAGAAGTTTTTGCAAAAGCATTAGGAAATAAATTAGGAATAGAACGTTACGGTTTTTGTCTGCCAATGGACGACTGTTTATCGCAAGTAGCAATTGATTTTGGAGGCAGAAACTGGTTGGTTTGGGAAACGGAATTCAAACGCGAAATGGTGGGCAAAATGCCAACAGAAATGTTCTATCATTTCTTCAAATCCTTTTCGGACGGGGCAAAAGCCAACATCAACATCAAAGCGGAAGGAACGAATGAACATCACAAAATTGAAGCCATTTTCAAGGCTTTCGCCAAAGCGATAAAAGTGGCCGTAAAGCGCGATACGGAGAAAATGATTTTGCCAAGCACGAAAGGGATGTTGTAAAATAAAGCTGGAAGTTTGAAGAGGGAAGTTTTGAAACTTCTAACTTCTAACTTCTAACTTCTAACTTAAATCAATGAAAATAGTAATCATAAATTACGGAGCAGGAAACATTCAAAGCATTATGTTTGCCATCGAAAGATTGGGATATAAAGCTGTTTTGAGCAACAATCCTGACGAAATAAAGTCAGCCGACAAAGTGATTTTCCCAGGAGTGGGAGAGGCGAGCTATGCAATGAAAATGCTTCAGGAAAGCGGTTTAGACACTTTGATTCCAACGCTGAAACAACCTGTTTTCGGAATTTGTTTGGGAATGCAATTGATGTGCAATTATTCAGAGGAAGGAAACACCAAAGGATTGGGGATTTTTGACGTGGATGTGGTGAAATTTTCTTCGAAAGTGAAAGTACCACAAATGGGTTGGAACACTATTTACAACTTGAAATCGGATTTATTTAAAGGAATTGCAGAAAACGAGTATATGTATTTGGTACATAGTTTTTACGCTGCACTTTGTGCTGAAACGATTGCGACAACCAATTATGGACTGGAGTATTCTTCGGCTTTAGAAAATGAGAATTTCTTTGGGACTCAGTTTCACCCCGAAAAGAGTGGGGATGTTGGTGAACAACTCCTTGGTAATTTTTTGAAACTTTAAAATTTCAATGGCAAAAGCAATATCAGTGGCAATGGCAATGGCAATAATCAATTTATTTAGCATTCAAATTTCTAACCTCTAACTTTTAACTTCTAACTTCTAACTTCTAACCTCACAATGAGAATAATACCTGCAATTGACATTATCGACGGAAAATGTGTCCGCTTGTCGAAAGGCAATTACAATACCAAAATTATATACAATGAAAATCCGCTGGAAGTAGCTAAGTCATTCGAAGCTCACGGAATCGAATATTTGCATTTGGTCGATTTAGATGGAGCAAGATCTAGTAAAATTGTAAATTACAAAATATTGGAACAAATAGCTTCGCAAACCAAATTGAAAATTGATTTTGGTGGTGGATTAAAGTCAGATTCCGATTTGAAAATTGCTTTCGAAAGTGGCGCAAACCAAATCACGGGAGGAAGTATTGCCGTGAAAAACAGGGCAATTTTCGAAAAATGGATTGCAGAATATGGTTCTGATAAAATTATTTTAGGAGCTGACGCTAATAACGAAAAAGTAGCCGTTTCTGGTTGGTTAGAAGATTCTGATGAAGATTTGGT
>JACMOK010000050.1 GCA_014378065.1 Flavobacterium sp. | reverse complement strand
TTGTTTAACAAATTAAAATTAGTCACCATGAAAAAATTATTTTTAGGTTTATGCGCCACAATGTTATTTGGATTTTTTGGAAACGCCCAGGTTAAATTATCAGCCCATGAAAAAAGTGTTGTAGATGCACAAATGATCTCCTTGGTCAATTTGGCCAATGCTACGGTTTATCAGAGAGGAATGTCTCAGGCCGATTTCATAAAGCAAACGGGCCCGACTTCTCCGAACCCACAAGAAACAATCTTACTGCAAAAAATGTATAAATATGCATCGGAGGGGACGCTAGATTGCAATATTATGAAAGAAGACAACTCCGTTTTAGTTACGATTTCCCAATCAGGAACTATTTCTGAATCCGCTCCGGCTAATAGATGGCCTTGGAAATTAATATTAGAAGCTATAATGGAATTAATTATAATATTTTTACCGATCATTCCGTAGTCAAAAACAAAAAAACACAATCTCAATATGGGTTATTGAGATTGTGTTTTATATATTGGATGTTTAATTTTTTTACTAGAAAACATATGAAATTCAAATTGCTTATTTTAGGAAGTGTACTGTCTATTTTTTGTTCTTGTAGCTCAATTCGGCGATTTGCCCGTCAAGAAATTAAAACTAATGTCTCTTGTGCCGATATTGTATTTGAAGAAAAGATGCCGTTGGTAGTTTTAGACGTCGATAAAACCCAGAGAAAATTTTTATTTGATACCGGTGCGACGACGTCATGTATTACCGACTCTATTGCAATACAAACTCTCTCGAATAAGGAATTCACTACTCTGGGTTCTGCTACTGGAGCGGATGGAAAAAAAATAAAAAGTAAACTATATGTCAGCGACATGCAATCAGAACTGTTTGAGAGCGAAAATAAAGTTTTGACATTTATTAATATGCCTGCTAACAAATGCAATAGTCGCCGAAGTAGATTTTCGGGTATTTTAGGAATGGATGTTTTTTTTGACAAGCATTTGTCGATGAAGATGGATTTCACCAATAATAAAGTATGCAATATTACTACCGAACAAATTCACACATTATTACAGCAAGAACCGTATAATCTGGTGAAATCAAAATTTAAATACAAACAAATTTATGTTTTTCTCACAATTGAAGGGAAAGAATATAAATTCAAATTGGACACGGGATTTATAGGAAGTATCAATATACCCGTTAAAAATGCAAGTTTCCAAAGTAAACAAAAAACGGAATTGGTAGGTTCTTTCTATCTGACAATGTCTTCATTTACCGACGGAAACGAGACACTTTACGAAAAAATGCCCATCACCTTTGGAATAGAAAATTTAGAGGCAAAAATAAACTTATCTGGTACCATTGTAGCACAAAATATCGGAATAGAATTTATGAAAGGCTTTGATTGGATTATCGATTACAACAAAAGCAAGGTCTACATTAAACGCAATGCCAACAAAATCGAAAATGTATTTGCTAGAAAAATTACGTATTACACACGAGTAGAAAAAGAGAAATTGTGGATTGTTCTAAAAGAGAAATCACAAACCAAATACAATCTAAGAGACGAAGTGGTTTCGGTAGGCAAAGTAAAAGTCACATCAGAAAACATTTGCGAATTACAAGAGCTGTTAAATAAAACCGAAGACTGGAATACACTGCAGCTCGAGGTTTTACCATCTAAACAATAGTGCTTGAACTTTAAAAAATGTAAAACCGAATACCTGCATCGCACGACCAACGCTGAAGGTCGCTTAAAAATCTCTCCGTTTAATTACAGGCCAAGTTAAGGGTTGATAAAAACCTTAATCGAAGGCTGTACCAATCAAAAAAGTCGCCAAGAAGCAACACGAATGGGTTAACACTTCAATCAAAAAATCATGAAAAAGCATTTTTTTTACAGCATCGCCTTATCTCTTTGGGTTGTAAACACACATGCAATTTCAATTCCCAAGGAAACTAACCCTAATGAAGTTATTGTAGCGCTAATGGCGGAAATGGGAGCCATAAATAAAAAATATGCGGCGCAGTTGTTATCAAAAGATCAACATTTAACAGCTGTAAACCAACGCTTAGTGCTGGCAAACGATTACACAGTCAAAGTGGATTTGTTGATGCTTAAAGACAGAATTAAAGAAGAAATCGCAGCCATTCAAATTGCAAACGCAAACGAAATATCTAAAATCCGTTACCTGAAAGGCCTACAGATTATTAAAATATTATATGAAAAAGTACTTAGTCTGGACCATCATTTTGCCTCTGTACGATCTATGAACGAAATCAATAAAATTTCTAATCCGAACCAATATCCCGAATTTACTAAACTCAAAGAAATCATAGCCAACAAACGGGATAAAAAAAACGCAATCGATTTAACCGCTGTTTTGGGTAGTAATACCATCGTGTCTATAGTGCAAACGTTTACAAATATGATTAGCTCAAGCTTGACCAAAGATGAAAAAGAAAAGGAATTGGCGAATGTAGATTGCATTTTAGATTTTACGCTTCGGATGCAAAATGATTTAAACACCATTTATTTTGAAACGGCTTTTCTACAGACGAGCAACAACAAGATAAAACAAGATATTGAAATACTGTTTAGAGATTATACAAAACCAATTGGCTACGAAGTTGTATTGGAAAATTGTAGAGCAAACGACGATTGGGAAACCGTTACACAAAAAATGGAAGAGTATTTAGCCAAAATGAAGGCAACCATTGGAGCATCGCAATTCAAAATGCAAGTCAATATGGACTTTCCAATCGATCGGCTGTTGCAATTTATTGCACAATACAACAATTTTATCGATCAGGGTGGAAAATTTTATGAGAAGTTCAAGATCATTTTGAACAGTTATGAAAATGAGAAAAAATGTGAAACTAAACTGCCTTTGGAATACAAAAAACTTAAAACTGATGTCGATCTGGCCATTCAAAAATTCAACGTTGCCTATAAACCTGTTGAAATCAACGGGACCAAAATGAAAGAAATATTATATGGGCTCAACGAATTTGATTAAGTACGTTCTTAACTTTATATAATTTGTGTTTTTGGGTTATTTTTAAACGGCAGTCTACGGATTGCCGTTTTATTTTAACGCTCTTTTAATCATACCAATCTAAGCCAAACAAAGCCAATACTTATGAAAACTATTACATTAAAAAAGACATTAACTTTCATGATTGTCATTACTACTGCGCTTTCCCAAATGGGATGCAGTTCAACAGAACAATTTAAACCCGCTGCTGGAAACAATTTTAATGGATCCCGCCAAAGTATAGCGCGATATGTCACGCCAGAACTGTTGTTAATTATGGAGTCATTAGGGCTTCAAGTCAACGAGGGCAATACACCGCCAACAATTAACGGAGAATTTCTTGCTTCAGAATTGCTACTGTATGCCAGTAACGTTCCCAACGACGTTTTAAATATTGCATTTGCCGACACCTATTTTACCCTTCAAAACCAAAACAACCTATACTTGACAACTTCGGTTTCTTACACTACAAAAAATGGAACAGAAACTGCGTTAGGAACAGCAACTGTAATTTCAGGAAGCGGCAATAAATTTACTGTATTTGCAAAACAAAATATAACAAACGACGAGGGAACTGCCGATGGTATTTTGGTGATCTCAGGCGCGTTATTTCCAAACGGTATTACTGATTTTCAATTTTCACTCTTCATGCTAGACAATCACGGCGTGGCCGATTTTATAGCCAACCAGCAAGGCCGGCTTTTTTATGACAGAGACAACCTTGCGACAAGACAATAAAAAGCCAACTTCCTTTTGGGTTAGGAATGTTCGGGCAACTGTCGGTCGTATTTCATTTTTCTCAATACCCGTAATGCTTCTTTAAAACTTAGATAAATAGCTGGAAATGGCTTTAAAAGCACCTTGGCATCAATCAGTTTTTGCTTCGCCTCATCAAAGCCATTGAGGTAGCAAATCATAAAAGTGGAAGGTAAATTTTCTAAATCTTTTTGTTCACGTGCAGACAAGGAGCTTCCTTTTTGCAATTTTTCAAGCAGAGCCATATTGGAATTGTAAATATGAAACAACATTTTTTTGTTAAACTGTGGCGGCTGAAACAACATGTCGCGGTCAATTTTATAGTAACCATTTTCATAAAAATGAATCGTCTGCTGCTCTAAAGGATAGTAGCTCGTTTTGTCATTCAAACCCAGAGACACATACTCAATGATAGTAAAAGTGTCGTCGTCAAAAGTGATGGTTACTTCATCTTGTGCCGAATAAAACAACTTGATTTGTTCGTTAATTAATTCAATATCAACTCTTGAATAGAACGATTTGTCGCGCACTTTTTTAGGAACGCCGGCCCAGCAAATCACAAACAACTCTTTAAAAACTTTGTAATTTGACGCCATGTCTTTGTGACGGAAATTCATAAAATCGATGACGCCGTCTAGCGTATACCCTATGCTATTTCTCGAATTGTTTTCGATACCAATCACCGTTTCAGTATTTTGATAATTTTTTTCAAATTTGTTGAGGACGGGCACCGTATTACTGCCAATTCTTATAAAAACCGAATTTACCTGGATGGTGTGGATGCCTTTTTTGAAAAAAGAAGTTTTGCTTTTCGCTTTGATTGTAATCAGACCGACGACCTTATCTTTCGGCAGATTGGGAAAAGGGACGTTCTCATATTGAATTTTTGGAGGATTTTCAAGAAACGCATTAACCAAGTTCTGAATTCTGCTGTCGTCAAAAAAATCATCGCCTACAATTTCATTATCCTGATCTTCAACGCCAACCACGATGTAAGAATTATTGCTCGGATTAGAATTGGACAAAGCACAGATGTGTTTTAAAAATTTTGCTTTTCCTTCGCGGGAGTGCAAATTTAACTGTCGCTTTTTATCATAAAAACTGTTCTCATCATGGTGAGCGAGTAAATTTTTTATAAGCAGTCGTTTGTTAATCATAGCATGAAACAGAAGATATTTCCGAATATTTTATAAAAAAAAGAAATACGCTAAGGCACGTTTTTTCCCATACTTTCGGTCCATATCGCAAACCAGTCTTCTGGTTCCAATGACAATTCCACCGCTTTGATCAGGGCCTGAATCCGCGCCACATTTACCGTTCCTGCTATCGGAATTACTTTCGCCGGGTGTTGTAATATCCAAGAAAGCAAAATCGTATCTGAGCCCAGATGGTATTTAGAAACCAGGCTGGCCAGGAGTTTTTTTAATCTTCGGGTTTGTCCATTGTCTTCTCGGAAAACGGTGCCCAACGGATTCCATGACATGGGTCGAATCTGATGCAATTGCATGTAATCAAAACTACCATCGAGCATCGGTTCATATTGGGTTGCAGAAAATTGAATCTGATTGTAATTGATTTCTGTTTTTTGGCGTAAGAGTTCCGTTTGAGAAGCTGTAAAATTAGAGACACCGAAATCAAGAATTTTACCTTCTTCCTTTAATTTTGCAACCGCTGCTGCGATTTCATCAGCCTGCATCAGCGGACTCGGGCGGTGCAATAAAAGCACATCAAGGTAATCGGTTTGAAGGTTTTTTAACGAGTTTTCAACAGACCAAATAATATAAGCTTTAGAGTAGTCATAATGCTTTATTTTGTTGCTCCGCTGGTCTGAAATGTGCTGAATGCCACATTTAGAAATCAGTTGCATTTTTTCTCTCGGAATTTTTCCTGATGCGAGTGCTTTTCCGAAATCGGCTTCAGTGGTGTAAGAGCCATAAATATCGGCATGATCAAAGGTTGTAATTTTGTTTTCGAGACAAACCTGAATCATGTTTTCCATTTCTTGTGGCGTGAGGTTTTTATCCCAGATTCCCCAATTCATGGTTCCCGCAATAATGGGAGATAACGCTGTTTTATTCATCGTTTTTTAATTTTTATTTTGCGCTCGTTTAAGTCGCAGTAATTTTCATCATTTCGGATTTTTTTTAAAGATCTTAAAAATATGAAAATAGAATCACAAATCATCCTTAAAATTAGTGGTTTGTAATAAGTTTTAACCAATTTTTAACATCTTACTTATAAAAAAAAATTGAATTTGCAGCGTTCAAATTGAGCAACCCAATTTACAATATTTAAAAAATGGAAATGGAAGAAACATCAGCAACGCTTGACATTAGAGCGATTAATGAAAAGATAGAAAGAGAAAGTGCTTTTATCGATTTGCTTACAATGGAAATGAACAAAGTCATCGTTGGCCAAAAGCACATGATTGAAAGATTATTGATTGGTCTCTTAGGGCAAGGCCACATTTTGTTGGAGGGCGTTCCTGGACTGGCCAAAACATTAGCCATCAACACCTTATCGCAAGCTGTTCAAGGTTCTTTCAGTCGGATTCAGTTTACTCCAGATTTATTACCGGCCGATGTGGTAGGAACCATGATTTACAACATCAAGCAAAATGAGTTTTCCATAAAAAAAGGACCCATTTTCGCCAATTTTGTATTGGCTGATGAAATTAACCGGGCACCCGCAAAAGTACAGTCGGCGTTGCTGGAAGCGATGCAAGAAAAGCAAGTCACAATTGGCGACACTACGTTCAAATTAGACAAACCGTTCTTGGTTTTAGCCACTCAAAATCCAATTGAGCAGGAAGGAACCTATCCTTTACCAGAAGCCCAAGTCGACCGCTTTATGCTTAAAACCGTCATTGACTATCCCAAAATGGATGAAGAAAGATTGGTAATCCGACAAAATTTGAAAGGAAATTACGAAAAAGTGAATGCGGTAGTGTCGGTAGAACAAATTCTACGCGCCCAAGAAGCCGTTCGTGAAGTATACATGGATGAAAAGATCGAGAAATACATTTTAGATATTGTTTTTGCCACACGTTACCCTGAAAAATACAGACTCGAAAATCTCAAACCTTTGATTGGTTTTGGTTCTTCCCCACGAGGCAGCATCAACTTGGCCAATGCGGCAAAATGTTATGCATTTATTAAACGCAGGGGTTATGTGATTCCTGAAGATGTTCGCGCCGTGGTGCACGATGTGTTGCGTCACAGAATCGGTTTGACATATGAAGCAGAAGCCGAAAACATAACTACTGTCGACATTATCAATAAGATTGTCAATGAAGTTGAGGTGCCTTAACTGACTGGAATTCTCCTCATGCAATTGATTTAAAACTTAGCGTTTTTATGCCTTCACCGCTACAAAAAAATGGAAACTAAAGACCTTCTCAAAAAAGTACGAAAAATAGAAATTAAAACACGAAGATTGAGCGATCACATCTTTTCGGGTGAATACCACACTTCGTTTAAAGGAAGAGGCATGACTTTTTCTGAAGTGCGTCCGTACCAATATGGCGATGACATTCGGGCAATTGATTGGAATGTTACAGCGCGTTACAACGAAGCCCACATTAAAGTATTTGAAGAGGAACGCGAACTTACCATGGTGTTGATGGTTGACATTTCTGGCTCTGAACTTTTCGGAACCAAGAGTCAATTTAAAAAAGACATCGTTACAGAAATTGCCGCTACCATGGCATTTTCAGCGACCCAAAACAACGACAAAATTGGATTAATTTTATTTTCAGACCAAATAGAACTTTACATACCGCCGAAAAAAGGGCGTTCGCACGTGTTGCGAATCATTCGGGAACTCATAGAATTTAAAGCTAAGCATCAGAAAACAGACCTTGCCCAAGCGTTGAAGTTTTTATCAGGAACGCAAAAAAAGAAGGCCATTGTGTTTGTGATTTCCGATTTTATGGCGGACGAATATGAGCATACTCTAAAAATTGCTTCCAAAAAGCACGACATTACCGGTATCAGGGTGTATGATCTTCGCGAAGAGAAAATGCCCAACATCGGTATGGTCTCGATGCTCGATGCCGAAACCGGAGCAACAGAATTGATCAATACTGGTTCCAAATCATTGCGAATGCGGTATGAGAAAAACTATTACGACAAGGTTACATATTTTAAAGAAACCTTCAGTAAATCGGGCTCAGGAGTAGTTAATACAAGAGTAGACGAGAGCTATGTAACTAAATTATTAGGCTATTTTAAATCGCGATAACGCAAAGCGGCTAACCAACAATGAAAAATAATATTTACCTTTTTATATGGCTGCTGTTTCCGACGGCTTTTTTTGCACAACAAAAACAGTTGGTCACGCGTATTGATAAGACTAAAAACAGCATTGGCGCCGAGTTCAAAATTACGCTAAGCACTTCAGTCGATACGCTCTCCAAAGTAGTGTTTCCCAATGTAAAAAATATGGGCTTGCTCGAAGTGATTCAATCTTATCCAATCGACACCATTAAAAAAAATGACCGGTACGAATTGGTTAAAAAATACGGCCTGACTCAATTTGACAGCGGAAAATTTACAATTCCAGCAGTGAAGGTTTTAATTAACAACAAAGTTTTTTTTAGCGATAGTTTGCGGGTGGAAGTGACAAGTGTGGCGGTTGATACTTTAAAACAAAAGATGTACGACATCAAGCCCATTGCTCAGGCAACTTCGAGCCACAGTTGGATTTGGAAATTAGTATTGGTTTTGCTACTCATAATGGCTGTCGGTGCTTTTATATACTGGTGGATGAAAAAACGGCAATTGAAAAAACTGGAAGCAGACCTTTTTAAAACACCCATAGAAAAAGCCACGAGTTTATTGAATACACTTGAAAAAAAAGAACTTTGGCAGAAGGGCGAGGTCAAAGCATACTACAGTGAATTGACAGACATTGCTCGAAATTATATCGAAGAAGCAATAGAAATTCCCGCTATGGAGAGCACTACGTCAGAATTAATTGACGGATTGCGACGCGCTTCATTGCAAAAGAAAATGGCGCTGTCTCAGGAAACGATTGAAAACCTTGAAAAGGTTCTAAAACAAGCCGACCTAGTCAAATTTGCCAAATCAAAACCACTGGATTATGAAATCACAGAAGACCGAAAAAAGATAGAGAGATCCATTATCACACTCGACAAATCCATTCCGATTCTCGTGGAAAGTCAGGATGATATGTTGCTCAATGAGATGCAACGCCAAAATCAATTGAAAATCCAACTGCGAAAAAAACGCAAGACGCGCATAGCAACTGCAGTGGGATCGGTGTTGGGATTACTTATCGGATTGTTTGTTTTCTTAGTTATTACCAAAGGTTTTGATTATGTAAAAGACAATATACTAGGCCATCCGACTAAAGAATTGCTCGAAGGCGATTGGGTGTCTAGCCAATACGGTGATCCACAAATTCAAATCGATACGCCGAAAGTCTTGCAAAGAATCGACAACACCAAGACCTATCCAAAAGAAATGCTCTCGATGTTTAAAGAAATGAGTTCTTTTACTTACGGCAGTATGCTCGGTAGTTTTTACATTGCAGTCAGCACTTCTATTCCGAAAAAAGAAACCGACTACGATTTAAAAAAAGCATTGCAAGGCGGCGTCAATGGTTTTGGCGGACAAGATGTGGTTTTAAGTGAATCCGAATTTGAAACCAAAGCAGGCGTCACTGGTATTAAAGGATATGGAACTTTTGTAAAGACGGATCCTTTTTTAAAAAAAAGCGTGAAGGTTTATTTCGAAATGCTGCTTTTTAAAGAGGATAACGGCCTGCAACAGGTCATTCTGTTACACCAAGAAGGCGATCAGTACGCCAACAAAGTAGCCGACCGCATTCTGAAATCTGTCGAACTTAAAAAAGCCAGCGCCTTATGAAAAACGTTACTTTTTTAAATCCTGAATTCTTTTGGCTGTTTGTTTTACTCCCAGTCGCTTTGTTGTGGCTCGTGTGGAAAAGAAAACAACAAACGCCGACTTTAAAAATAAGCTCTTTAAAGGGTTTCCAAGGCAGCCGTTCAATCTTGGCGACACTCAAACCAATATTGTTTGTGTTTCGAATTATTGCTTTAAGCGCCATTATTGTGGCCATGGCAAGGCCGAGAACGGTAGACATCAGCAATAAAACCAAAACTACAAAAGGTATTGATATTGTAATGGCCATTGACGTGTCAGGAAGTATGCTCGCCAAAGATTTAAAACCCAACCGAATGGAGTCGCTTAAAAGAGTCGCTTCTGGTTTTGTCAATGAAAGGGTGAATGACCGGATTGGATTGGTCGTTTATGCGGCAGAAGCATATACCAAAGCGCCCGTGACGAGTGACAAGGCCGTTGTTTTAGAAGCTATCAACAGCATCAAATACGACAATGTGCTTCAGGACGGAACGGCCATTGGAATGGGATTGACTACCGCAGTAAACCGTTTGAAAGACAGCAAAGCCAAGAGCAAAATAATTATCCTGATGACTGATGGGGTAAACAATGCCGGATTTATTGAACCAGACACTGCCGCAGATATTGCCAGCCAATACGGAATTAAAGTTTACACCATTGGAATTGGAACCAATGGTATGGCAGAATTTCCATATGCCATTGCGCCAAACGGTCAGTTTCTTTTTAGAATGATGCAAGTTGAAATCGACGAACAAATGATGAAAACAATCGCAAGAAAAACGGGAGGGAAATATTTCAGAGCGACGGGAAACAGCAAGTTGGTTCAAATTTACAGCGAAATAAACAAGTTAGAAACAACCGAAGTCGAAGAACTCAAATTTTACGATTATGAGGAAAAATTTCGTCCTTTTGTTTGGATTGCAGGATTGTTACTGTTAACCGAAATCGTTTTGAGAAATACTGTTTTTAGAAGTTTTATATAAAAAATTATGTACGAGCTAGAAGAAAAAAGCTATTTGTATTTTTTAGGTATCATCCCAGTGCTGGCTATCATTTTCTTGTATATCCAACTTTGGAAAAGAAAAAAACAACGCGAATTTGGCGATATCGAATTGGTTAAAAAGTTAAGCCCTGAAAAATCTGTTTTTAAACCTATTCTGAAATTTTCGCTGCTGCTTTTGGCCTTGGGAGCGCTGATTTTGGGTTTGGTCAATCCTAAAATTGGAACCAAAATGGAAACCGTGAAACGCGAGGGCATTGATATTGTTTTTGCGCTTGATGTATCTAAAAGTATGTTGGCCGAAGATGTGGCGCCCAGTCGTTTGATCAAAACCAAACAATTAGTTTCTCAAATTATCGGTCAACTCGGAAATGATAGAGTGGGCATGGTGGCTTACGCTGGTAGCGCTTTTCCAGTTTTGCCCATTACGACAGACTACGGAGTGGCAAAAATGTTTCTGCAAAGTATGAATACCGATATGGTATCGTCAGTTGGAACTTCTTTCAATGAGGCCATTCATTTGTCGGCAAACTATTTTGACAAAAGCAATAAGACCAGTAAGCTCATCATTATGATTTCTGACGGGGAGGACCACACCGAGGGCGCAGAGGACGCTGCAGTAGAAGCCAATAAAATGGGAATCAAAATTATTACCATTGGCGTCGGCACCGAAAAGGGCGGCCCCATACCGATCAAACAAAATGGCGTGGTAGAAAGTTTTAAACGAGATAAAAATAATGAAGTAGTAATTACCAAGTTAAACCCCCAAAGTTTAATTGCCATCGGGAAAGCGACAAAAGGCGGCTATGTCAACGGGAATAATACCAAAGAAGTACTCAATTACATCAAAAAGGCGCTGGAGAACATTGAGAAAACCGAATTTGAAGCCACCCAAATGGCCGACTTTCAGTCTCAATTTCAATGGTTTCTGGGAATTGCCTTTGCCTTGCTATTTCTGGATGTTTTTTTATTGGAAAAAAGAACCCATTGGATCAAAAAGTTGAATTTATTTAATGAAAAGGAATGATGAAGAAAGTATTCTTATATGGGGTAGTATTGCTGTCTCTGGCGGCAGTCGCGCAGAAAAAAGACCTGAATTTGCCGAAAGGGAATGAAGCATTCACGGCCAAGAAGTATGCCGAAGCCGAAGCGGACTATCGCCTTTCCCAATCTCAAAAAGCAAAAAATGCCGTGGCCACATACAATTTAGGCAATTCAATTTACAGACAAGACCAAGGAACCGAAGCAAAGTATGCTTTTTTAAGAACAATTGAAAGCACCAAAGACCGCTCTCAAAAACACCAAGCGTTCCATAATTTAGGAAACGTTTTTATGAAACAGAAAGCATATACAGAAGCGGTAGAGGCTTATAAAAATGCATTGCGAAACAATCCTAATGATGAACAAACCCGCTACAACTTCGCCTTAGCCAAAAAAATGCTGAAAGACAATCCGCCAAAAAAAGACGATAAAAAGAAAGACGACAAGAAAGATAAAAAGGACCAAAAGAAAAACGACAAAGATAAAAAAGACCAAGACAAAAAAGACGACAAGAAAGAAGGCGACAAAGACAAGAAGCAGGGGAACAAAGACAAAAAGGACAAAGACAAAGGTGACAAACCAGAAGAAAAACCGCAACCCAAAGCTGGAGGCATTTCTAAAGAGCGCTTGCAGAATTTAATGGACGCGGTAAATAATGAAGAGAAAAAAGTGCAGGACAAAGTCAACGCAAAGAAAGTAAAAGGCAAACCGATCGAAACCGACAAGGATTGGTAGTTGCATTTTAATATCAAACGATTACACACAATGAAAAAATATATTTTTCTTTTACTATTAACTTTTCCGGGCCTGTGGGCTCAAGTACAATTTGAGGCCAAGGTCAGTAAATCAACCTTGGGCTTAAACGAAAGGCTGCGGATTGATTTTACAATGAATGCCGATGGCGATAACTTTACACCACCCTCGTTCGAAGGGTTTCGCATAGTAGGCGGCCCCAGTCAGCAAGTGAGCCAGTCATGGGTGAATGGAAGAAGTTCGTTTAACAAATCGTATTCTTATTTTTTATTGCCTTCCCAAAAAGGAATGCTGGTGATAAAACAAGCTTCGGTTGAAATTAATGGTCAGATATACAAAACCAATCCTATTAAGATTATCGTCAGCGCAGCAGTGGAACAACCGCGGGACCCTAATGATGAACCACAGGTTTCAACCAGTGATGCCATCCATTTGGTGGCTGAAATTTCTAAAGGTAATCCGTATGTAAACGAGCCCATTACGGTGGTTTACAAACTATTTTTTAGTTACAATATCGGCATCACCAATTGGAGGGAACTTAATAAACCCAAGTACAATGATTTTTGGAGTCAAAACATTGACATCAAACAGCTTGTGGCTGAAGAAGGAAAATACAACGGCGAAAAGTACCGTTTTGTAGTGTTGCGAAAAACCGTATTGTATCCCCAAAAATCAGGAAAACTTGAAATCGAACCATTATCTCTCGATATTGATGTACAAGTTCCGACGAATCGCAGAAATATTTTCGGACAAGTACAAATTGTAGAAGACAACAAACGGGTGTCTGCCGGAAGCAAAACCATCACGGTAAAGCCCCTTCCGGAAGCAGGCAAACCTGTAGATTTTTCCGGTGCAGTGGGACGTTTTAGTTTTAATGTGACCCCTTCTAAAACCAATCTTAAAAATGGAGAGTCCCTCGATTTAAAAATTGCAGTTTCGGGAAGTGGGAATTTAAAGTTGTTTGGTCTGCCCAAACCCGTAGTGCCCAATTCTTTCGAAATGTACGATCCTGTGCACAATGAAAAGGTGCAAACACCACTTTCAGGAATGAATGGGCAAATTGCTGATTTGTATACGATCATTCCGCAATTCAAAGGCAAATATCCGATCAAACCAATGTCGTTTAGCTATTTCGATTTGAATTCAGCGAAATACAGAACCATAACTTCGCCCGAAATCATGATTACTGTTTTAGATGGCCCAACGGCAGTAGGAGACAATCCTGTGGCATCGAATCCTGGGGTATATAAAACAAAAATACTGGCAGGAGAGCAGTTTAAATTTATTAAATTGAGAACCAGTCTGTCGTCTATTTACAAAAAGGATTTCTTAGGATCGCCTCTGTTTTACGGCTTAATGTTGGGCTCATTTTTTATAATTCCCATCATCGTATTGCTGCGAAAGAAAAAAGAAGCAATTGACGACGATATACAAGGCAACAGAATTAAAATGAACAACAGGCTGGCCAAAAAGTATTTGTCGGATGCCAAGAAACATATCGACAGCAAAGAGCCGTTTTATATTGCTTTGGAAAAAGCAATGCACAACTTTCTGAAAGCGAAACTGAATATCGAAACGTCTGAAATGAGCAAGGATAAAATTAGAGAAATTTTATTATCCAGAAAGGCGAATCTAGAAACGGTGCAGTCGTTTATTGGATTAACGGAGAATTGTGAATTGGCGAGGTACGCACCAGCTTCTAGCGTGGCGATACTTCAAGATTATCAAAAAGCGGTAACGATTATTTCGGAACTCGAAAAACAGATTTAATATAGGCTACATTAAATTTTGTAAATCTATCTCGCCCCTTGGTGGCAAAAAAATAAGAAAATGAAAAAATTAGTTTTTATATTGTTGCTGACCACACAGCTTTTTAACGCTCAAAATGGCTTTGAGAAAGGAAATGTGTTGTATCAGAAGGGCAATTACAGTAAAGCCATTGCCGCCTACCAAAGCGTGTTGCAGACCAAAAAGGAATCGGCAGCCCTTTACTTCAATTTGGGAAATTGTCATTACAAACTCAACCAAGTAGCACCGGCTGTTTACAATTTTGAAAAAGCTTTGGTCCTGAGTCCAAATGACAACGACATCAAGAACAACCTTAAATTTGCGCAGAAAATGACGGTGGATGAAATTAAGGAAATGCCAAAAGTTGGTTTTGCAAAAATGCTGCGCGATTTCACCCGAGTCTTCCATTATGATATCTGGGCATGGATCTCGGTAGGTTTTTCGGGATTATTTTTAGTGTTTTTTATGGGTTATTACTTTTCGCAAACCACGTTGTCCAAAAGAATTTTCTTTATCGGAATGTTTGTTGTCGTGTTTTTGATTTTGATTGGTGTTTCTGCGGCATTATTTGAAAAAAACAACGATCAAAATGAAAAACCCGCGGTAGTTTTCGCAGAACTAGCTACTGTAAAAAGTGAACCGAAAAATTCAGGTTCGGATGTTGTGGTACTGCATGAAGGCACTACGGTTTTTGTACAGGAAACACTAGACGATTGGAAAAAAATTCAATTGACTGACGGAACGAACGGTTGGATTCAAAGCAATGCGATAAAAGAAGTCAAGTAGTTATTCTTTCTGGGGAGTTTCAAGTTGAAAATCTTTGGATCGGAATGCCGTAAACCAGTCTTCAATCACGGGATAGATTATTTTCGAAACCACTTGAATCGGATCGTATAATTTAGACTTGTCGATGGTTTCCTTATCAAGGAAAGTGTAATCAAAATTAATTTTCTGCAAAAGATTTACTATAATGCTAAGGATTAAAACCATTTTCAAAACACCGAAAATTCCGCCCAGCAACTTGTTAAAAATTCCCAGACTTGCAAAATTAGCCAGGCCTGTAAAGAATTTTGCCAATATACCAACAGCAATTACAACAACGATGAAGGTCAGTGCAAAAGCCATGACTTGCACGGTTTTCGGATTCCAGGAAAGATGGTTTTCTAGATAACTTTTCATCAAATAAGAACACCTGATGGCGATATAAATGCCGAGCAGCATTGAAACCAACGAAGCCAATTCGACGAAAAAACCATTTTTAACGCCGCTAAACATCGCTGAGACGAGAAAAATTCCCAATACAATATCAAGATAATTCATTTCAAATTTATTAACTAACATGGCAAATATAAAATATTTGACAACAGCGGTTGGCAATTTTCAACTTCTTATCTTTGCAATCTAATTTCGATTTAGAAACTAAAATTCTTAAATCGTATACCATCAATTTAAATGTCAAGAGATATACAACTCAAAGAACGCTGGGAGCAACTCGTCAATAAACTTTCGAATCAATTCTCACAAGGTGAAGATTTAGATCTCGATGCCATCATTTATTTGATCGGCGTTCAGGAACTCGGCAAAGTGCACCAAAAATTTAAAAAAGACGAAAAGCTCAATCTGATGCACATTGCGATTTGCCGTTTGCTCGAACCTTATGGCTTTTATGAATTTGATTTTGTAGATGAAGACGGTTGGCCGCATTATAAAGTAAAAGAGGAATTGCCGCCTTTAAAAGCAGGAGAACAATCCATTTTAATGAAAGAAGCCATCGTGAATTATTTCGTCGAGTGCGAACTCATCAAGTAAAAATTCAGTATTTGCACCTTTTTAATAGTAACACAAAGCCAATAAAATTTTCTAAATTTGCTCACGCAATGACGCATCCAAAATGATAGACCAAATAAAACAATACATTGACGAAGCCCAAAAGTTTACCACGCAAAATACTGCTGATTTAGAAATCTTTCGTATTAAATTCTTGGGAAGCAAAGGACTTTTAAAAGACCTTTTTGCTGAATTTAAAAACGTTCCCAACGACCAAAAGGCTGCTTTCGGACAAGTCATCAATTTATTAAAAAATACCGCTGAAGATAAAGTAAAAACCATTCAGGAGACGCTCGAAAGCAAAGAAGAAATTAAAGGAATTTATGGCGATTTAACACGACAAGGCGAAACCGCAACCATTGGTTCCCGCCATCCGATTTCACTTGTAAAAAATCAAATAATCGATATATTTTCCAATATTGGTTTCAACGTATCCGAAGGCCCAGAAATCGAAGACGACTGGCACAATTTTACCGCATTGAATTTGCCCGAATACCATCCGGCACGCGACATGCAAGATACTTTTTTCATCCAGACCAATCCCGATATCTTGCTCCGAACCCACACCTCATCGGTGCAAGTGCGCTACATGGAAAGCAACAAACCGCCGATTCGCACCATTTCTCCGGGAAGGGTTTTCCGAAACGAAGCCGTTTCCTCGCGTTCGCACTGCATTTTCCACCAAGTCGAAGGATTGTATATCGATAAGGATGTATCGTTTGCCGACTTAAAGCAAACCCTCTTATACTTCACCAAAGAAATGTTCGGAAAATCCAAAATCCGCCTGCGCCCTTCGTATTTTCCGTTTACAGAACCCAGCGCTGAGGTAGATATTTATTGGGGACTCAAAACCGAAACTGATTACCGCATTACCAAGGGTACCGGTTGGTTAGAAATCATGGGCTGTGGCATGGTCGATCCAAATGTGTTGAAAAATTGCGGCATCAATCCAGACGAATATAATGGTTTTGCATTCGGTATGGGCATCGAAAGAATCGCCATGCTGCTCTATCAAATCGGCGATATCCGCATGTTTTACGAAAATGATGTGCGGTTCTTATCGCAGTTCAAATCGAGTATTTAAGTCGGAGCGATCATTAGTGTTATAAGGAGCGATTTCCAGCTTTTTGTTCCAATCTTTTTGTTAAAAAACAAAAAGGATTTCCCCGTCAATCTGGGCTAGGCATTTCGGATTAGAAAAAAAATCAAATGAAAAAAGACATCATCATTCCCACCGTAGAAAACATTTTTGTTGCCGCTGTTTCCGAATGGAGCGATGATTTCATGGAAAAAATCTGGCAGGTCTATCTGATTAACGACAGCGATTTTCAACTCGACAATGTCATGGTAGTCTCTAAAGCGTTCGGAACTTTAGAAGGGGAAATGAAAAAAACGTCATTGTTGCGACATGCTTTTCTGAAAATTCCGGCAGTTTCCGTAGCTAAAATCGAAATGATCGAAACAAGTGTATTGGCACTCAATAATGAGTTTATGGTTACTTTTTTCATCGGCAATACGCTTTACGACAAAAAATATATTTTTAAGGCACATGCCATTCATCAAGACCATGCCGAAGAAGTACCTATTTTATTTGTAGATGGCATCATTGTAAGATAGCGTTGCGAGGTAAAAAAAGGTTTTTCACTTTACATTAAAACATCAATCAAGTTTGTCGGTGAGTTTTTGAAAAACTTTTTTGGCTTCTTTCCCGTCATATAAGATACTGTAAACGGCATCGATAATGGGCGTTTTTGCACCATAAGACTGGTTTAACTCCCATGCACTTTTGGTTGCGTAATAACCTTCGGCCACCATACTCATTTCCATCATCGCACTCTTAACGGTATAGCCTTTTCCGATCATATTGCCAAACATGCGGTTTCTGGAAAATACCGAATAGCCCGTCACCAGCAAATCGCCGAGATAGGCAGAGTTGTTGATGTTGCGCTTCATCTTGTGCACTTTGCGGATGAATTTTTTCATTTCCCGAATGCCATTACTCATCAGTACCGATTGAAAGTTGTCGCCATAACCCAAGCCGTGTGCCATTCCGGCGGCAATGGCGTATATGTTTTTGAGCATAGCCGCATACTCTGTACCGATAATATCATCGGTAATTTTAGCTTTAATATAATTTCCCGACAAACATTTGGCCACGATTTTGGCTTTAACAGCATCACCACAAGCAATGGTTAGGTAAGACAAACGCTCTAGGGCCACTTCCTCAGCATGGCACGGACCGGTAATTACGCCAATATTTTCAAACGGAATGTCGTATACTTTATTAAAATGCTCTCCTACAATTAAGCTGGTTTCAGGCACGATACCTTTAATAGCAGAAAAAATCACTTTGTCTTTTAAACTTTCTGTCATTTTAGCCAACTCGCTACCCAGAAAGGCAGATGGAATGGCAAATATCACGTAATCGGCATAGGCAATGGCTTCATTGATATTGGAAGTCAGTCTTAATTTTTCGATATTAAACTCTACCGAGCTTAGATAATTTGGGTTGTGGTGGTGCGTCGTGATATGCGCTATGGCATCTTCGTTTCGCATGTACCAAGCGATTTCTGGCAGGTTGACGCACAACATTTTGGCTATGGCTGTGGCCCAACTTCCGCCACCGATTACCGCAAATTTTGGATACTCACTCATTTTTATTTTTTTAGCCCCGATAGCAGCAGGTATCCTTTTATGTGTTGGCGCACAGCGAAGCCAATGTAAAAAAGATACTGCGTATAGCGGGAACAGCTACCGTATATTCTTGTTTTCAAAAGTACTCAAAATTTAGGAAGTAGCTACCTTTTAAAGGTGATGTCGTTTTGTTAAAGAAAACATTAACTCAAAATTATGATTTTCAATATAATACCCGCTGTGGATTATCGTTTTTAAAATATGAGTTTGAATGTTGGTTTATTTATTACTCAGTTTATAAATTAAGTTTTGTTTTGGGGTTATTTGATAAAGGCGTTCAGAAAAATATTCTGAACGCCTTTTGATTTCTGAACGGTTATAATTATTTTGCATACAGATTATTATGGTCGATGTATGCCCACACTTTTGCCGGTAATAAAGGTTGCACATTCTTTTTAAGTTTGAGGTTATCGCGGATGAACGTCGATGAAATTTCAACTATCGGAGCGTCAATCACATGAATTTTGGGATGGTTTTCAAATTGTAAATTGGCGGCGTCAGCTGCAATACGAGGATAGACGTACAATTCATGATTTTCTAAAATGGCCTCATAATTTTTCCATTTGTGAAAGGTTTTGAGATTGTCTTCCCCCAAAATTAAAGAAAATTCGTGTTGCGGAAATTGGTCCTGCAAGCGAGCCAGCGTATTGACAGTATAGTTGGGCTGCGGCAATTTAAATTCAAAATCAGAAGGCCTAATCTTAGGATAATCTTCGGTGGCCAAAAACACCAATTGCAGCCGCTGGTAGTCGTCTAATAAAGTGTCCTTTTTCTTCAAGGGATTGTGTGGTGTTACGACCATCCAAATTTGTTCTAAAGCGCTATGCTCCGCCATGTGATTGGCAATAATAAGGTGTCCGACGTGAATCGGGTTGAAGGTGCCGAAATAGAGTCCGATTTTCAAAATAGTAAATTTAAAAGAATTTTTTAAAGGGCTATTCTACAAACGCAGTTCCGTATTGTTCTGCCATTTGCTTGACGCGCTGTTTTTTTTCCATTGTTGCTTTTTCTGCTTCCGAATAAGAGCGGTTAAAACAATTCTCTGCAGTCATTTTTTCTTTTTCTTGGGCGATGTATGCCGTTGTAGTCATAATAAAAGCGGCAGGATTTCCGGCGTATACACTGTTGTCAGCAATGTTTTTGGTTACAACTGATCCGGCCCCTACGATCACATTGTCGCCAATGGTCACGCCGGGTAGAATGATACTGCCCGCACCAATAAAAACCTGGTTTCCGATGGTTACATTTTTAACTTTAGAATGGCTCAAATAGTACCAAGTACTGGCATCGTGCGCTATAATATGCACTCTGGGAGCCAACGTAACGTTGTTGCCAATTGTGATGTGCCAGGCATGCGAAAAATCGATGATACAACCGTCGCGCATCGTAAAGTTTTCTCCCACTTGGAGTCCTTTTTGTTTCAGCAAATCCAATAGATTTGCTTCTTTAAATCCTAAAACAGATTTGATAAGCCTTTTTATTTGATTTTTTACCATCAGATGCTTAGATTAGTCCTTCAAAAAATCGGCAACCAATTGTTGCGCTTCTCCTTTCGCCACTTCTAAATCGTAATTTTTTATGATTTTATCAAACTGTGGCGCTGTGGCTAGTTCAACCGAAGCTTTGGCAATACGCATATTGATCTTATCGTCACTTTCTGTTGAGCGTTTTTTGAGGCGAATTTTGAGTTCGTCAATACTTGGTGGTTTTACAAATACGGCTAGTGTTTCCTGCGGAAATTTTGATTTAATGCGCAATCCTCCGGCCACATCAATGTCAAAGATTACATTTTTACCCAAAGCCCAGATGCGTTCGATTTCACTTTTAAGGGTTCCATAAAAATTATCGCGGTAGACTTCCTCCCATTCTAAAAAATTTTCTGCCTTAATGTGTTTTTTAAATTCTGGTAATGAGATAAAATAATAATCTTTACCGTCAATTTCTTCTCCTCGAGATTCCCTGGAAGTGGCCGACACTGAAAACGCCAGATTCAAATCGGGAATACCCAGTAAATGCCGAACGATGGTGGTTTTTCCGGAGCCGGATGGAGCAGAAAAGACGATTAATTTTCCTTTTTTCATAATGTTATCGGTGACAGAACACAAAGGCGAAGCGGATATTTCACAATACGTTTAAAACTTGTTCTTTTATTTTTTCGAGCTCATCTTTCATCATCACAACCAATTTCTGCATTTGTGCATGGTTGGCTTTAGAGCCCATGGTATTGATTTCACGACCCATTTCTTGGGTGATGAAACCCAACTTTCTACCATTGGCTTCACTGCTTTTAATGGTTTCTATAAAGTAATCGAGATGGGTGGTGAGCCGCACTTTTTCTTCAGTGATGTCTAGTTTTTCTAGGTAATAAATCAACTCTTGCTCAAAACGGTTCTCATCTACATTGACTTTGAGTTCTGCAATGGCTGTCTGCAGTCGGTCTTTTATCGCTTGCACTCTTTCTGAATCCAAGTCCAAAGCATCGTCCATGTATTGGCGTATGTTGCCGATGCGCAACTGAAATTCTTTCTCGAGCGAGGCACCTTCATCTTGACGAAAATGTGCAATATTATCCAATCCGTCTTTAATGACTTTCTGAATTTCAGCCCAGTCGTTTTCGTCGATTTCGTCGCGTTCTGTTTTCAAAGCATCGGGCATGCGGACGGCCATTTTCATCAGTTCTGTTTCATCAGCATTAGCAATAACTTCACGCATCTGCTGAATGTAAGCTTTTACAATCGGAACATTGAGTTTGGTAGAAGTTTGTTCGCCGGTCACTTCAATATATACCGAAAAATCAATTTTCCCGCGTTCTAGTTTTAAGGCAATTTCGTTGCGCAGGCTCAGTTCCATTTCGCGGTAAATCGAAGGCATTCGTACATTTAGGTCAAGTCCTTTGCTGTTAAGCGATTTAACTTCTACCGTTATTTTTTTAGTGGGCAATTGTAAAGTGGCTTTGCCGAAACCGGTCATCGATTGTATCATATAAATTTTCTAAAAGAAGTCAAAGATAAGCAAAAAATGCTTGTGGGATTTTCGTTGCCGGTAGTTGCATATTTAATGAATACAAGCGCACTGGATTATAATAAACTAGTTTTTTAAAGGGCTTGCTGGTTTGTTTTGTGTCACTAAAAAGACGCCGGTAAATATTAAAATCGCCGAAATGATTTTCACCCAACTCAAGCTGTCTTTTCCCATGCTGATGGCAAAAATGGAAGCGAACAAAGGCTGCAGGTAAATGAAAACCGCAATGGTGGTGGGTTTGAGTTCGCGCATTGACAGCAAATTCAGCAAGTAGGTAAAAAAGGTAGAGAACACCACTACGAAGCCAATTTTCCAATACAAAGTGTGCGGAATACCAGCCCAAGCGATACTTTGAAATTCTGTCCAACCGAAAGGCAAAACCATCAGAAAACCGAAGGTGTAAATCCATTTCACAAAGGTAAAGGCATTGTATTGATCCATTAATTTTTTAACAAGAATCAGGTAAAAACCATACGAAACGGCGTTGATAAAAACCAAGAGATTACCCAACCCGGCGTTAGGCGCCTCGCCAACCGACTTCCCGTAAAGGATTAAAAAAGCGGTTCCGACCAATCCAAGTACAATTCCCAAAACCTTTCTTTTGAGCATGCGCTCTTTTACAATAATGGCAGAAAGCACTAAGACAATGATGGGAGTAGATACCATGATGACCGATGCCGAAATCGGCGACGTGTAGCTCAATCCCTTAAAAAAAGTGAGCATATTTACTGCAACACCGAAAAAAGCAGCCGCGACAATTCGTGGAAAATCATTTGTAGCAATTTTTTCTCGTGGTCCAAGAAATGAAACGAGCCAAAATAACGCAACAGCCCCGCCAACGCGCATCAATATAAATCCAAAAGGGAGAATGTACCGCGGCATCACATCTTTGGCAATCGTAAACGTGAGCCCATATATGATCGAAACCAATGTAGCTGCGACCACTGCAAAATTTCTTTTTGACATTATAATAGGACTTTCATAACATCAATGATGTTTTTCTGGCTGTTGCCGATATAAATTTTACCATCGATAACGAAGACCGGCCGACTTAAAAACGTGTAGTGTTCTAGCAAGTATTTTTTATAATCGGCTTCTGTAAGCGATTTGTTTTTTAGATCCATCGACTTATATAACTGCGCTTTTTTGCTAAACAAAGCTTCGTAACTACGTGACATTTCGTACAACGCTTCCAATTCGCCGACATTGATGGGATTTTGTTTAATATCGTGAAAAATCAAATCGTTGTATTTGGGCAACGACTTTATAATTTTCCGGCAGGTGTCGCAAGAAGCGAGGTAATAAATAGTATTGGGCATCAGGAAGTGATTTCTTTTGTGCAAAGAAAATTCATTTCGGCCTTAAAATAGTTATTTTTATCAAAAACTTAAAAATGCAGTAGCCTAGTGCATCACCCAAACAAGCAGAGAAGTACTGCCTAAATTCTTAGAAAACCCCACTTTGGAGCAACGCAATGCATTTTGGCGGGATTCGACAACAATTTGATTTAAAAAATTGCAGATATTATCGCAGTGCCGCAGATGCCCGCTTACCATACTAAATCTACTCCAACTGCTTAAAATGTTTCTCATTTTTATACACCAAGCACAATAAACTTGGCAATACAATCAGCAATAAAGGCAGTGCAATCAGAAAGCCACCAATGACGGCAATAGCTAAGGGTTGATGCAATTCTGAACCTGTGCCAATTCCGATTGCTAATGGCAAAAGCGCAATTATAGCTCCCAATGCGGTCATTAATTTTGGACGCAGTCGTGTTGAAATGGAATAGATTACAGATTGGTGTAAGTTTCGTGTTAATTTAAAAGTTTCTCTAAATTGCAGAAAAGTAAAAATGGCATTTTCTGATATGATACCGACAATCATAATAATACCAGTGTAACTTCCGACGTTTAATGGAGTGCCGGTGATAAAGAGCAATATGTAACTTCCTGAGATGCCCAGCACAGAAATTAAAAGAATCAATACAGCAATTCGAAAATCTCTAAACAAAAATAAAATAACACCAAAAATCAACAAGGATGAGGCTATTAAAATGAGTAGTAATTCTTTAAAAGATTGCTGCTGGTCTTTGTAAGCTCCTGCATATTCAATATAATAACCACTTGGCAAGTGAATATCTTGGGTAATTTTAGTCTGAATTTCTTGCATGACACTTCCCAAATCCCGGTTATCCAATCGTCCGGTCACGACATCCATCATTTGAAGATTTTCACGCTCAATTTCGGCAACACCCTTTTGGACAGAAATTGTAACCAAACTCGAAATAGGTATAGATTGTCCGTTGGGTAAAAATATTTTGAGTTGTTTGATGTCCTCCAAACTTCGCTTCTGACCATTGGCATAAATCAATCGGATGGGTATTTGCTTTTCATTTTCTAGCAAACTGCCTACAATGTTTCCTTCTAGTGCTGTTTGCATTTGAAATTGCAAATCGATGGGTGTTATTCCATATTGTGCCAATTGTGTATAATTGGGCTCGATATTTACGGCTGGTCCCGCCAAAACAATACCATCAAAAACATCAGCAGTCCCTTTTACTTTTTGAACGATGACGGTAACTTCTTTGGCTATTTTTTGTAATTCAGCTTGGTTGTTACCATAAACTTTTACTTCGATTGGCGAAACCGAACTCATTAAATCTCCCAACATGTCGCCTATAACTTGACCAAAATCAATACGCAATGCAGGTTGTGTGGCTTCTACTTTAGCTCTGATTTCGTCAATTACATCGTTACTTGTTTTGCTTCTGTCTTTTTTTAATTGAATCAGATAATCGCCGCGATTGGGTTCGGTTATAAAAAACCCCATTTGAGTTCCGGTCCTTCTACTGTAAGCTTCGACTTCGGGAATTTTTATAATTATTTTTTCGACTTCTGTCAACATTCTATCAGTTTCTTCAAGTGAAGTCCCGGGTGGACTTTGATAATCCAAAATAACACTTCCTTCGTCCATTTCTGGTAGAAAGCCTGTTTGTAAATTGGGTAAAATGATAAAGACAGAAAGTAATAAAACCACACAAAATACAACACTGATAATAGGTTTTTCAATAAAGTAGGCAACCCACCGTTGGGTTTTCACCTCATGTATTTCGGCCGTTTCTTGTTTTTCAGAACTTACTCTTTCTTTTTTTGAAAGCAACAAATAAACCACCGGCAGCAACAACCAAGTAACAAAGAATGAGCAAACCAAAGTAATAATCATGGTGTCAGTCAACACTTTGAAATAGGCGCCCGCAACCCCACTCATCAAAATAAAAGGAAAAAAAATCACGATGGTACTAATGGATGAACCCACCATTGCAGGAAATAAATAGTGAATCGCTTTTTGCAAAAGGGTCACTGTTGCTTCGTCAGGATGTTCCTCGTGTGTTCTGTGAATTTGTTCAACGACCACGATCGCATCATCTATAATCAGTCCCAAAGCAGCAGCAATAGCACCCAAAGTCATAATGTTAAACGTTCCTCCTGTGAGATACAAAACGATAAGCGTTAACCCTAACGTTACCGGAATCGTTATCAGAATAGTGGCGCTGGCTTTGACAGATTTAAGAAACAAAACCGCAACAATTATAGCTAACAATAATCCGATTAATAAACTATCGGCAACGCTTTTAACGGCATCATTGACAAACGTAGCTTGCTGATAATAAGGCGTTATTTTGATACCGCTTGGAAGTATTTTTTTTAAATCTTCCAATTTAGAATTCATCGCATCGGTCAGCGAAATCAAATTAGAATTGGGTTGTTTGATGACAGCTACCAATATACTTTCCTTGCCATTGGCATTGACTTTTATATACTCCTTGGCTTCCTTGATTTCAACAGTAGCGATGTCTTTTATCGTAACAATTCCCTTTCCGTTGTTACTGATAACTAAATTTTCAAGTTCGTCTTTTTGATCAACTTGCGCATCGGTTATGGTTAAATACAAATAACGATAATCAGATAAATAGCCGTTTGATTTTATAAAATTAGTTTGACTTAAAACTTGCGAAATGGCATTTGGTGTTATTTTAAGCGCCGTCATTTTATTAAAATCTAATGACAACCAATATTCTTTTTCTTTACCTCCAATAATGCGGATTTCTGAAACGCCGTCAATTTGCGAAAGAAATGGCTTGATGGTAAAATTGGCAATTTTTTTTAACTCAATCGCCGATTTCCCTTTACCTTCAATTGCATAACCAATAACTGGAAGAATAGAGGGGTTCATTTTTTCCACCGTAATTTGCGTATCTGGCGGTAAATCGTTTTTAATTTGATTAATTTGAGCTTCTATTCTGGTTTTGCTTAGATCGATATCCGATTTCCAGTCGATAAAAGCTGAAATTTCGCAACTCCCACGACTGGTTGTACTGCGAACAGTTTTTAAATCCTGAACTTTTTTAATGGCATTTTCAAGGGGTTTGGTAACCGTAATCATCATTTTGTCTATGGGTTGTTGTCCCGCATCGGCAATGATTTTTATTTTTGGAAAAGTAATTTCTGGAAATAAACTCGTTTGCATTTTTGAATATGCAAAAAAACCTCCCAAAACAATTAGAAAGATAATAGCACTTAAACCGTTTTTATGTTTTACAAAAAAGTTGTTCATTACAATTAGTTTTTAATCACTTTTACCTTAATCGTATCAGCTACCCCATAATTTCCCGTTAGCAAAATCTGGTCTTTATTGGTTAAAACCGGCGATAAGATTTCAATTTTATCTTCGGTTTGAATTCCTTTTTTAATAGGGATTTTTACAGCGGTATTGGCGTTTATCATTTTCATAATCCAAAAATTTGTTTCTGTTTCGTCACTTAAAACAGCCGATTTTGGTAACGTTATTGTTTTAGAATTTGACGCTTTATTTATTCTAACTTTTACAATAAGATTTTCAGGAATATCTTGTTTGCCGTTTATTTTTAAAACTACATTTTGCGTTTGTGAAGTAGCGTCAACCGTTGGTGAAAATTTTTGAACATTGGCTGTTCTTCTTGTGGCATCAGGTAAAGTAACAGTCAGTTGTTGCCCGGCGGTGATATAGTTTTTTAATTCATAGGGCAAACTCAAGAGTATAGCAAAACTTTTAGCATCATTTATAGTTATTAAAGCATCACCATCCTGAACATAATCGCCTTGCTGCACGTTGACCATCGTTACAATTCCGTTAGTGTTAGAACACACCCGAATGGCACCGCCAAAGTTAAGTGTAGGATCTATTTTATTTATGGTGTTTCCTAACACTTTCGCCTCACGAGTTTTGATTGAAAACAACTGCTTTCCATTAGTTACAAAATCATTTACCGCAACATTTACCGAATTTAGATAACCGGTTGCATTGGCTTTGATCGTGTTTTTTATTAAATATGTTGCTGTTGCGTTAAGATCGACATAACTTTCGATTCCCGAAGTATCAATTGTGGTTAAAGTTACAGGAACGCTGGTGTCAAAGGGTTTTTCGGCTATTGTAGCCTCTTTGCAGGAAATAACAACGATAATAATTAGAATAAAATATAGAATAGATTTCTTCATGGCATTAGTCATTTGAGCTCCAATAATTGATTTCATTAATAAGTTGAAGTTTATTGATTTTATTTTGCGAAATAGTATTATTTATAGTTATCACACTACCAACAGCAATAACAAAATCGGTTATTTGCGCATCGCCTGTCAGCAGTAATTTTTTATTGGCTTCAATCAGGGCATCGACAATTTGAAGTTGCGATTGCAACTGCTTTTCAATTTCAACAGTTTGTTTTAATTTCTGATTTAGCATCAACAGTTGTTGTTGGTACTGTTTATTGAAATTAACTTTCTTTGCAAAATTAGTAGCCAATGCCAATTCATTCTTTTGATGCATTAAAGTTTTTTTATTGCCATCATAAATTGGAATTGACAAACCCAAACCAAAACTAAACCCGAAATTTTTATGGGCTTCATAAGAAAGACTTGACCAGTAGCCGGCATCTCCCAATAGGGATAGCGAAGGTTTATACCCATTATCAATCAATGTATTTTGGTTGAGAATTTTTAGACTATCCACTTCAAATTGTTTTGCAAATACACTTTTGTCAGCAGATTGGGTTGTTATCAGTGTAATATCGGGGTTCATTAAATGCACGAAAGTGGTATCGGTTTCTCCCGACAAATAATTGAGCAATCCAACATCATTTTGATATTGCTGCTTTAATTGTAACACTTGCAATTCCTGCTGCTTCATGGTAGAAAGGAAAACCAAATAGTCGGTTTGCTTATATATTGAATTTTGGGTCAACTTCTTAAGAATGGCAGCTTCGTCTTTGAGTAACATTGCCATTTTTTGATTGTAGATTATTTGTTCGGCATTTCCCGAGGCGGTAATGTACTGGGCAGTAATTAATTTATTGACATCTTTTACTGCTATCTTTTTACTGAATACAATCGATGCGCTCAACAAGTGAAAACTCTCCGCTTGCGAATTGATTTGGCTTTTACCAACTATTTTTTTATTTACACCTACTAATCCAGAAATAGTTTGTCCATTGCTCAAAGCGACGTCATATCCAAACCCATTTAAAACCGGAGCATAATTTGCATTTAAGTTTGCTGTAATTTGAGGCTTATAATTGGCTATATTCAACAAACTATCTATGGAATTCGATTTAATTTGACTGGTTAAATCTTTAAGCAAAGGCGAATTGTTTTGTGCTTTTTCTACATAAAACCGTAAGTCCCTTTCTTGCGAAAAAGACTTAACACTAAATAAAACAAGCGTGAAAATTATCTTTAATTTCATTGTATAAAACTACACTATATAAATATATTTTCCATTGTTATCTGAAATTCAAAATCATGCCTAAGCCCATTTGTCTGCCGTTGTAAAATGGAGTCATCATTCCTGTAATCATATTTTTTGGATTTTAAATATGTTTATCCACAGTGGGGAAAATCCAGTAAGTCGCTTTGGTTGTTAAAATTCAGATTCCAGCACCCGCAGCATCAGTCAGCCAGTGTTTGTTGTTGTAAATTCTGAAAAAACTTGTGCCGGTGGCTGCAATATATTCAGATATTCCAGACCAAACATAAACATCGTTATATTCTTGCCACAAAAAAGCTGCTCCCGCAAAAACGGTTGAAGTATGTCCAGAGGGAAAAGATATTCCTGTTTCATGAGGACGTTCTAATTTGGTTAAAAACTTAGCCCTAACACTGCACTCATCATCAATTAAGTAGGATGTGAAAAAAAGTATCATTCTATCGCGTAAATTGTTTTTGTTTTTTATTCAACATAAAAATAAAGTATACACAGATGTTGCGGGTGCCTATTGAGAATAATGATCGAGGGTAATTTTACCCTCGATACCATCTGTCATTTTATTTCGTATTCCTAAATTTAAATCTTTTAAGTTATCCGCTTCACAGACCAATTAATTTTATCGATGTAAGCTTCACGCAGTCTTCTGTTTCAGGAGTTTTTCATTCGTTGGGTATTATTAAAGCGAGTGTTTACAATGTTCATTTTTTAAAAACATTAAACAACAAATCGCTGATTAAGTTTTAGCTACAGATTTAGAGTATTTGTCCATCAACGATTCAGCTTAAAACACAAATCATGTAACTTCACGCAACGAGTTAAAAATTATAAAACAATTCTAAAATACGTTATAAAACGTAGTAAATTGAATTAAACCCCTAAATTGCAGCAAATTTGAATTTAAATAAAAAATGAAACTTTACCCTGTAGAAAGCGGCAATTTTAAATTAGACGGTGGTGCCATGTTTGGTGTAGTTCCGAAAACAATTTGGAATAAAACCAATCCGGCCGACGCAAATAACTTAATCGATATTGCTGCACGGTGTCTTTTAATTGAGGATGACGGCCGTTTGATTTTGATTGATACTGGCATGGGAAACAAACAATCTGAAAAATTTTTTGGTTATTATTCCCTTTGGGGTACCGATTCAATAGACAAATCGCTTGCAAAGTATGGTTTTCACCGCGATGACATTACCGATGTCTTTATGACACATTTGCATTTTGACCACTGTGGCGGCAGTGTACAATGGAATAAAAACAAAACAGGGTATGAAATCGCCTTTAAAAATGCGCGATTCTGGAGCAACCAAAATCATTGGAACTGGGCAACCCATCCCAACCCAAGAGAGAAGGCATCCTTTTTGTCTGAAAATATTTTACCGATACAAGAAAGCGGACAACTCCATTTTATAAAAAGTGCCGACCGAGATTTTCTTTCGACTTCGGAATTGGGTTTCGGAATTTTCTTCGTAAACGGCCATACCGAAAAAATGATGATTCCGCAAATTCAGTATCAAGACAAAACAATTTGCTTCATGGCTGATTTATTGCCGACTGCCGGACATATTCCGTTGCCGTATGTAATGGGATACGATACCCGACCACTTTTAACATTGCCCGAAAAAGAAAGATTTTTGGCTGCAGCAGCCGACAATAATTATTATTTGATGCTTGAACATGATGCCCACAATCAAATCATTACGGTAGAGCGTACAGATAAGGGAGTCAGGCAAAAGGATACGTTTTCATGTGAGGCTGTTTTTGATAATTAAGCGTCCGCTAACTTATTAAATCTTTCCTTTTTTGAAAATATTAATGATTGATGTATCAAACATTGATATCTCTTTTTATATTTGAAGTAAAAAGATTTATGATGGAAGTTTTCGAAAGCATTAATTTTTATACCCTTGATAAGGCCATTCGTACCTACCGTATGTATTCTCAAAAACAGCTTAAAGCCAATGGCTGTAAAATCTCGGTAGACCAATGGCTGATTGTTAAATGTGTATTGGAAAACTCAGGTATTTCCCAACAAGAAATTGCCGCCAAAGTGTTTAAGGACAATGCATCGGTGACCCGAATTATTGAATTGCTCGTCAAATCGAACTATCTCGAAAGATTGATCCACCCCAAAGACCGCAGAAAATCACACTTAAAAGTAACTGCTTCAGGTAAGTTGATTATAGAAAAAGTCTATGAATTGGTGCTGCAAAATCGGCGAACAGCACTGCAAGGCATTGCTCAAAATGACTTAGAAATTTTGAACGCCACTTTAAAGAAGATTATTGAAAACTGTACTTCCTGAGCATTAAAGCTGCAATTGAAAATTGTAAGCATACTAAAGTATTGTTAAGTATTATTTTAATTTTATTAAAACCTAACTATTTTTACAGACCTAAAATTAATAAAATGAGAATTATAAGATTATCGTATTTGTTCATTGGCGCTGCGCTCGCTTTAGCTACGTCAACTCATGCCCAAAGCACAACTTCTTTTACGGGTAAAAAAGGCAAACTTACCGAAATTCAACTGAAAAGATGGAGCCACCTTGATTTGGCCAAAGACAGCATTCCGGGGATGAGTGTCGATCGCGTCTACGCTGACTTGTTAAAAAACAAAAAAGGAAAAAAAGTGATAGTAGGGGTTGTTGATTCTGGGGTAGATATTGAACATGAGGATTTAAAAAATGTGATCTGGACTAATAAAAAAGAAATCGCCGGTAATGGAATTGACGATGACAAGAATGGCTACATAGATGACATTAATGGATGGAATTTTCTTGGAAACGCTACCAATGAAAATCTTGAAATGACCCGTATTATGAAAAGAGGCGATGATGGCTCAGAAGTTTATAAAGCCGCCAAAATTGAATATGATAAAATGCTGGCACAGAACCAGCAGGGAAAACAACAGGTTGACTTTATTTTTAATGCTGACAAGGCCATCGCAGATTATCTTAAAAAAGAAAAATATACTGTGGAAGACATCAAGGCCATTGTAACTACTGACCCTTCCTTAAGTCGAAGCAAACAAGTGATGATAAGTATCATCGGACAGGCAGGCCCCGATTTTAAATCGGATTTGACCGAATATAAAAATCAAGTTTATGATATGTTGAATTATAACTTAAACGTAGATTTTGACGGTAGAAAACCGGTGGGTGATAAGGTGGATGATATCAATGACAAATATTACGGGAATAATGTGGTGTATGGTCCCGACAAAAATGATGCCTTGCACGGCACTCATGTAGCCGGAATTATCGCCCAACAACGCAATAACAATCTAGGCGGAGATGGCATTGCCAACAATGTCGAAATTATGGCCGTTCGCGCAGTTCCTAATGGAGATGAGTACGATAAAGACATTGCTTTGGCTATTCGCTATGCCGTAGACAATGGTGCTAAAGTAATCAATGGCAGTTTTGGCAAAAGCTTTTCACCACACAAACAATGGGTGTATGACGCCATAAAATATGCGGAGAGCAAAGATGTTTTAATAATTCATGCCGCCGGAAATGATGGTAAAGATATCGATGTCGAAAATAATTTTCCTAATGATTCGGATGATAAAAAAACGGAATTTGCAGACAATGTAATTACGGTGGGGGCTTTAAATTTTGAATATGGCACCTCCGTTATTGCTGATTTTTCAAACTACGGAAAACTCAATGTCGACGTGTTTGCGCCTGGTGTGCAAATTTATGCCACGACACCCAACAATACCTACAAATATGAACAAGGGACTTCTATGGCTTCCCCCAATGTGGCTGGTGTAGCAGCACTGATTCGTTCCTATTATCCTAAACTAACAGCCAGCCAAGTGAAGCATATTATCATGGATTCTGGCAATGTAGTAACAGGAGACATAATCGTTGGAGGTAATCCGGAAGACAAGCGCCCGATGGCACTACTCTCTAAATCTGGAAAAATGGTCAATGCCTACAATGCCTTTTTGATGGCAGACAAAATGACTAAAAAAAGAAAACACAAATCGCTTAGAGGCTAACAATTGGTCTTTTTGAAAAAATAAAAATCAGCTTGCCAGAAATTTTACTATTTTCGGCAGGCTGATTTAATTAAAAAAAAATCTTCTATAAAATTGCTGACCGATGAAAAAATATTTCTTAATTTATTTCTTGTTTTTAACCTTGACATTTTCATTCGCCCAAACTGCGACTTACTGGCAGCAACAAGTTGATTATAAAATGGATGTAACAATGGATGTGCAAAACAATCAATACAAAGGCATCCAAAAATTAATTTACAAAAATAATTCTCATGATACCTTACGCAAGGTTTTTTTCCATCTTTATAATAATGCTTTCCAACCAGGAAGCGAAATGGATGCTCGGGTGCAATCTATTTCAGATCCTGATCGCAGAATGGTCAATAAAATTAAAGTAGAAGGCAAGGATGTCAAAGAAAGTCGGATTGCCAAATTGAAACCGAACGAAATTGGTTATTTAAATATCTCTAATTTTAAACAAGATGGAAGAATTGCTAGCGCTAAGACTATAGGAACTATTCTTGAAGTAACTTTGGCAAAGCCGCTATTGCCTCATTCAAAAACAACTTTTACATTAAATTTTGACGGACAAGTACCGCTGCAGATTCGTCGATCCGGTAGGAATAATGTGGAAGGCGTTGAATTTTCAATGTCGCAGTGGTATCCAAAAATAGCCGAATTTGACTTTGAAGGCTGGCATGCTGACCCGTACATCGCAAGGGAATTTTATGGGGTCTGGGGCAATTTTGATGTTAACATCACCATGGACAAAGCTTATGTTTTGGGAGGCACTGGATATCTTCAAAACCCCAATGAAATAGGACATGGTTATCAAGAGGCTAACGTAACAGTAAAACAATCAAGCGATGCTAAAACGCTTACTTGGCATTTTAAAGCACCCAATGTACACGATTTTACTTGGGCGGCAGATAAAAACTATTTGCACGATATCGTTCAAGTTCCCGATGGCGCAACCTTGCATTTCCTTTACAAAAACAATCCTAAAATCATCGCCAACTGGAAAAAAGCAGAATTCGAAACCATAAAATTAATGACGTTTTATAACAGGATCGTTGGGAAATATCCCTACAAGCAATATTCGATTATTCAAGGTGGCGATGGCGGAATGGAATATGCAATGTGCACTTTAATTTTAGGTGAAGGCACCTATGATGGGTTGATTGGAGTAATCGCTCACGAAATGGGACACTCCTGGTTTCAGCACCTTTTGGCTTCTAATGAAAGCAAACATGGCTGGATGGACGAAGGATTCACTTCGTTTATAGAGGATTTGGGCATGAATGAAATTGCCGAAAAGAAAGTGTCCAATCCGCATGAAGGCTCCTACAGTGGTTATTACTTTATGGTCGACTCCGGAAAAGAACAACCGCAAACCACGCATTCCGATCGGTACGATTTGAATCAGGTTTATAGTATTACATCTTACAGCAAAGGAGATATTTTTTTATCGCAATTGGGCTACCTAATCGGAAAAGACAATCTGATGAAAACTTTGAAAAGATATTTCGCTGATTTCAAATTCAAACACCCCACTCCTAACGATATTAAAAGAACGGCAGAACGCGTTTCAGGCGCCAATCTGGATTGGTATCTGACCGATTGGACCCAAACCACCAACACTATCGATTACGGCGTCAAAGATGTTTTAGAAAACGGAAATAACACTACGATCACGCTGGAACGAATAGGCAGGATGCCCATGCCAATTGACTTGACTGTAGAATACACCGATGGTACAAAACAGGCGTTCTACATTCCGTTGCGCATGATGAGTTTTGAAAAGGAAAATCCGGATCCTGAAACCAAAAGAACCATTTTAAAAGATTGGGCTTGGGCCTATTCCACTTATGAATTCAGCCTTTCAAAACAAATAAATTCCATTAAAAAGATCACGATTGATCCGAGCGGACTGATGGCTGACGTAAAACAGGACAATAACAGTTATCCTCCAGTTGCAAAGAAATAATAAAATTTAAAAACCCTCAAGACATTGAATTCCTGAGGGTTTTCTCTAATCGGCTTTTGTTAAAGCTTCATAGGATTTATCTAGATTTTTGGATTATCCGCTTCTATGCAGCAGTTGTTTCTTCAACCCGCGGATATTGCTCATATTGTAAAAAAGGATTATAGTATTTTATAATGTAAATATACGGCTGGTCAGTCATTTATGTTTTATAATATTATCTGATTTCATTACAAAATTTAAATATTGGAAGACTATTAAAATTAAATATAATATAGAAGTTTGTACCTTTACCGCTCGTCATCAGTTGTTAAAAATGAATTTTACTTACCCAAAATCTGAAAAACTAAAAAGCAAAACCAGCATCGATTTACTCTTTTCCGAAGGAAAGTCGGTATCCAAATATCCATTGCGTTTGGTTTATCTTCCTTTAATTTCTGAAAAAAAAGAGAGACTAAAAATGGGTGTTTCGGTTTCAAAAAAATATTTTAAATTGGCGGTAGATCGAAACTACTTCAAACGTGTACTTCGAGAAACCTATCGGCTGAACAAAAATCTTTTAAACATTGCAACAGACAAACCATATGCTTTTATGTTCTTTTACCAAAGCAAAGAACGATTAACCTACGCCGAAATTAACGCCAAAACCATTCAATTGTTTGAAAAATTTTTACTGCAAATGAAAAATGAAAAATAGCGTCAAATCGGAATCTTGGTGCAATATTCAATCTGATTTGAAGTTTATTATTGGATTACCAGAAGTTGACTCATTTATTGCTATTTTAGTCGCCCTGATTGCTCGGGTCTAAAAACGATTCAAGAAAAAATCTAAACATGAAAACCTTTCTTAGAAAAAAAATTATAATCCCCGTCGTTGCAACTGCTTTTTTGTTTTTTGGTGTAAGTTTTAACCAAGATTTCTTCGAAGTTGCCAAACAAATTGAAATTTTTACCACCCTTTTTAAAGCCGTGAATGCGAATTATGTCGACGAAACCAATCCGGGTGACTTAATGGACAAGGCAATTAAAAGCATGCTGGCCGATTTGGATCCCTACACGAATTATTTTAACGAGCAGGATGTCGTAAAATTTAAAATTAACAATACCGGAGAATACACCGGCATTGGCGCGATGATTACGCGTAAAGAAGGAAAGCTAATTATCAAAGAACCTTACAAAAACTTCCCTGCTGACAAGGCTGGCTTAAAAGCTGGGGATGAAATTATTCAAATTGGAGATGTTAGTTTGAGTGATTTTAAAGACGATGCTTCTCAATTGTTAAAAGGGGCAAAAAATACTAAAATCGATATCAAATACATCCGCCAAAGCAAAACCCTCAACACACAAATTGTATTGGATGAGGTCGAAATTAAAGCAGTACCCTTCTTCGGGAAAGTAGATGAAAAAACAGGTTACATCGTTTTAACCCAATTCAATAAAAAAGCATCTCTTGAAACGAAAGAAGCGTTAGAACAGTTGAAAAAAGACGGAGCCCAAAGAATTATTCTTGATTTACGAGGTAATCCGGGCGGACTTTTAAATGAAGCCGTTAACATTTGTAATTTATTTGTCGCTAAAAATGAAATTATAGTTACTACCAAATCAAAGATTGAAAAACATAACAACACCTATAAAACGAGTCGCGAACCAATCGATACCGAAATTCCACTAGTAATACTTGTAGACGGCAAAAGCGCATCGGCTTCCGAAATTGTTTCGGGTGCGCTGCAAGATCTTGACAGGGCAGTGATTGTCGGGAGCCGAAGTTTTGGGAAAGGATTGGTGCAACGCCCCGTCGATTTGACTTACGGTACTCAAATAAAAATTACGATTTCGCGCTATTACACGCCATCAGGAAGGTGTATTCAGGCTTTAGACTATTCGCACAAAGACAAAGACGGCAAAGCAATTCGAACCGCATCAGAAAATTATAATGCCTTCAAAACCAAGAGAGGAAGAGCTGTTTATGACGGTGGCGGAATTCTTCCCGACGTAGTGTTGGAAGAAACGAAAACAAGTACGATTTCGGACGCGCTGGTAAAAAATGACGGCATTTTTAATTTTGTAACTGACTATTACTATAAAAACCCCAATTTAGGCGCCACTATCCCTGTTATCACTGACGCAAATTTTAACGATTTTAAAGCCTATCTTAAGAAGCAAAATTTCAATTTTGATACCGATACGGAAATCGCCCTGCGCAACACGTTGGCAGCGGCAAAAAAAGAAAAAATAGAAGCTGCTATTTCTACAGAATACCAACAATTGCTGACCGCATTGCAAAAAAGTGAAGAAAACCAATTAAATCAAAACCAAAAAGAAATTAAAAATTTGATTTTGGATGAAATTATCAAGCGATACCAATACAAAGAAGGCTTATATCAATACTATCTCAAAAACAATTCGGAAATTAAAAAAGCCGTTTCTATTTTGAACGACACGCCTCAATATAACAAGATATTAAAATTATAATGATTCGATTTTTAAAAATTTTGCCGCTGCTTTTTGCAGGTTTTCTCTATGCGCAAGAAGAAAAAGTACAATCTGTATATTTTGATTTTGACAAGTTTAATTTAGATGAAAAACAGGGAAATGCTGTTGTTGATTTTATCAAAAACACCGATTCAACCCGAATTGAGTCGATTCAAATTTTTGGCTACACCGATGACATAGGAAAAGAAGCTTACAATTTCAAATTGTCTGCAAACCGCGCCAATATGATCAAGGAAAAATTGATGCACAATGGGATCACAAAAAAAATTATTGTTACCATCGAAGGCAAAGGGCGTATTTTAATTGACGATGACGTAATTGAGAATCTTCCGGAAAAGCGTTCCAAAAACCGTCGTGTAGATGTGGTTTTAAACCTCAATCCGTTACCAAAAATTGAAATTCCTGGGTTTTTTACCACAATTCAAAAAAAACATATTATTGGCGACCACATTTACCTAGAAAATCTTTTATTCGAACGCGGGAGTAGCAAACTTACTTTTGAAGCCAAAACCCAACTCGACAAAATATCAAGATTATTATTGAAATACAAGAAGTTTGAATTTGAAATTCAAGGCCACGTATGTTGCACACCTCCTTACCAGAAGGAAGCCATCGACCTAGAAACCAGAAAAAGAAATCTCTCCCAGAATCGTGCAGAATCGGTTTACAAATATTTGGTTTTTAAAAAAATTGCGAAAAATCGTATGACTTTTAAAGGTTACGGCAACACCGTTCCGCTCGGAAAAGGTTCAGAATACGACCGTCGGGTTGAGCTGGTCATGACAAAAATTTAAGTGTCATTCTCGTCTCATTTCGATGTGGGGAATATCGTCTTCAAGATACATTTCGCTCATTTTCACAAATTCGTGTTGCTCGTAAAAATTTTGGAGGTACAACTGTGCTGAAATTGTAATTTGTGTTGCTCCAAAATGTTTTTTTATGCCCGCTATTGCCTCACGCATCAATTCATGGCCCCACTTTCTATCGCGGTACCTAGTGTCGATCACAACCCTTCCGATCGAAGCTTTTTCAAAGTAATCTCCAGGTTTAAAAATTCTTGCATAAGCCACGATGTTTCCGTCGAACTCGCCGATGATATGCCTTGCCTTTGTGTCTTTGCTATCTATATCTTGATAAACGCAATTTTGCTCAACGACAAACACTTCACTCCGCAAACGCAGAACTTCATACAATTGTATTAATGAAAGTTCGTTAAATTGTCTTATATGCCATTGGAGTGTCATTGCTTTTGCTTTTTTGATTTGTCCTTTAAAAATACTACCGACTTAATGATCGCTTCCAACTCAAACATGAGGTCTCTTTTCTCCTTAGAGGGATCATAACAGAAGCCCTCTAACACTAACACCCGTTTGTTTGCACGATCAATAATAGCATAATTGATGAAAGGGCCCGACATATAATCGTTTTTTAGCTCCCAGGTTCCTTTAGTTTCAAAGGTTTTATTGCCCTTGATGTTGGTGTGAAATAAATACGGCGCATAAGAATCTTCGGTTACCATCTGTGTGTTGGGAGTTGTCCCATGAATGTATAAATTACCGATTGAATCTCTCATACGTATGATACTATTGGTCACATTGGAAATCGATTTTAACGTTTTTATCGGTACTTGATAAATTAAAATACTTGTATTGCCACTGGTAATTTCCTTTTTTAACCAGACAAACTTCTTTCTTTCTAGCACATAATGATATCCTTTTGGAACGACCAATGCTACGTTAAATTTCTGCTGTATTTTCTTGGTGTCAATTTTTGAAGTATCAATAAGGCGCTGGCTTTCAATAATTTCTGTCTGGCGCATTCTGTCGATAATATCAGGAGCGTGGGCCTGAATTTGGTCTAAAATTGCAATGGAAGTTTTTCCCGAGATATGAAAAACATTTTGAGGTGTAGCGTATTCATTCTCTATAAATTCAAAATTGTTTTTGTTTTCTTTTTTTACGACCATGATATTGCGCGTATTGGTCATGTAACCCTCAAGCAATTTTACGGGGTATTGGTTGATCGTAAAAAGAGGTTCCTCCTGAGGTAGACCTATCACTGGCGAGGCAAACTTATTTCTAATACTATCGCCAACTTCTCCATTCCAAAGCTGGTCGTCAATAATTACGGATATCGTATTGATGTTTCCGGAAGTTTTTTCTGTATTGGTTTCCTGATTTTTAATACAGGCAGTAAAAAAAACCGAAAACAAAGGCAATAAAAAAAGGGCTTTTTTCATAATTGATTCTTTTATGAAACAAGCCCTAAATTTAAAACGATTTTTTGTATTATCCGTTAATTTTCAATTTCATTCCCGGTTTGAGAGAATTACCATTAATTCCGTTCCATTTTTTGATATCGGAAACCGAAACACCCGGATATTTTTTGGCAATGCTAAAAAGAGAATCGCCTTTTTGAACATAATAATGATCTTCAATTTTATTTTTAGACACCTTTTCTTTTCTCGTATTCTTTTCTACTGCAACTTGACTGGTGTCTAAAACCAGCTTTTTAGAAACGATGATTTTTGTTCCCGACTGCACGTTATCATCTGTAATGTCATTCCATGTTTTCAGATCTGAAACAGCAACACCATTTTTACGGGCAATACTGCCCAAATTATCTCCTTTTTGTATAATGTATTCTACATTTTTAATTTCGGTTTTTGGAGCAGTATCGGCTTGTTCTTGCTCGTCAATGGTAAGATCCGCAATCTTTAGTTTGCTTTCCAACTGGATGCTATTGCCCTGAAGATTATTCCATTGCTTTAATTCTTGAACTGTAACATTGTATTTTTTGGCAATGGTGCTTAAGTTATCGCCCTGTTCGACAATATAAAAATCTGTCGGTTTATTACCAGATTCGCCTTTCGCCTTATCGTTTGAAGCCACAGTATCCGCTTTTATTAATTTTTTAACGGTACTTACGATCCTTTGATTCGTAATGATTTTCAGATTTCTTCCCAGCGATACATTGTTGCTTTTGAGTTTGTTCCACTTTTTTATTTCTGCAATGGAAACACCGTATTTATCAGAAATTTCTCCAAGGTTATCGCCTCTTCTTACCTTGTGCAGTTGCGTCACTGTTTTAAATGAAACAACTTTCTCCTCTCGATAAATTTTTGTCGCTAAAGGGTCTTTTGTCGGAACTTGAGCCAAAGTATTAGCCGATGCCATTTCAGTTTTGACATTCACCGCAATAGCAGTAGTGTCAATTTTGACTTTCTTAAATCGTGAGGCCACTCTTTCCGAAGTAATTATTTTTAAATTCTTACCTAATGGTGCTTTGTTGTTTTTTAAACGGTTCCATCTTTTTATTTCAGACATCGATACATTGTAACGGTCAGCTATTTCACTTAAATTATCTCCGCGTCTGACTTTGTGGAATTTAGTGGTCGATACCAAATGGGTTTCTCCGTCGAGGGAATCTCTAGAAGCAATGGCTTGAAACCTTGACGAAAATGGTCTTTCTCGTTGGTCCAATTCGTGTTGCGCGTAAGCATAGATTTTGTCCTCATTGGAAGTAAATACTGCTATTTTTTCGGAAGGAAGTGTCAAAAAGTGCTTGGAATCGAAGTAAGCGGGGATCACATTCAACTTAAATTGCGGATTCAACAATTGTAATTGTGCGACCGGAACATCAAGCAAATCTGAAATTTGTTTGAATGTCATTTGCTTTTTAATCATAATCGTATCGGTAGCAAAATGCTTTACGAGAGCCCTGTCGGGACGGATTCCATGTTCTTTGTGGTATTCGTAAATGTACATTGTTGCCAGAAACGCAGGTACGTATCCCTGGGTTTCTTGTGGAAGGTATTTTCTGATATTCCAGTAATTTTGTTGGCCTCCTGAACGCCTGATGGCTTTGGCGACATTTCCTGGTCCGGAATTATACGAAGCCAAGACCAAATCCCAATCGCCAAAAATTTTATACATATTGGTCATGTATTGTGCCGCAGCAGCACTAGCTTTGAGCGGATCACTTCGATCGTCTACATAGGAATCAATTTTAAGATTGTATTGTTTTCCTGTTTGATACATAAATTGCCAAAGCCCGGTAGCGCCTACTCGCGAAACGGCTTTAGGGTTTAAAGCAGATTCTACGACAGCCAAATATTTGATTTCTAATGGAACGTTTTGTTTGGCAAAAGCCTCTTCAAATTGCGGAAAATAATACTCAGAAACGGCCATAAGTCGCTCAAAGGATTTTTTTCGGTTTTTAAGAAACGATTTGATGATGTTTTCTAATCCTGGATTATACTCGATGTTAAAAGGCGATTTAGAATCCATTTCTTTCAATCTAGCTTTGAGCAGCTCGGTAGGCAGTTCATAATCTACCTTTTGATCCAAGTTGATATTTTTAATGTCACTTTCGAGATCATTGTATAAATCCAAACTTGTCAATTCTTTCATCCAAAGGCTGTCTACGCAAGACGCAATGTGGTCGTTGACAAAAGTTTTTTTGATAGAATCTAAGTAGGAGATATTACTTTGGGGAATAATACTATGCTGAGAGAAAACATTTCCTGCTAAAAGAACCAGCGCGGTGCATGTGATGTTTTTGAAATTCATAAATTATATTTTACGTTTTCTGTAGGTAGAAAACAATGTTAAGAACCAATTTTGCTAAAATAAAATATCGTTCATTGTTTAAAGATGATTTTACAACTTGCTATTTTTCAAACTATTGTATGGCACAAAAATAGAAATCTTGTAACAAATATAGCTAATTTTATAACTTAAAATTCTAGTAGATATTGTTAATTAAGATTTTTTAAACTGTTAATTGTG
>JACMOK010000049.1 GCA_014378065.1 Flavobacterium sp. | reverse complement strand
TTTCCAATTCTGCTTCGGTGTGGATTTTTTTAACAGCTGAACCACGCAATCCAATATCTGGCTTGACAATAAATGGGTATTTAATTTTTAGATCTGAAATAGTTTCATTGATGTTTGCTGTCGTACTGCCGGCAGTAATTAGGCCGGTTATGGGAAAATATTGCTGTGGAATTAAATTGTAAATCTCCATTTTCGATTCCATGAAAAAACCGCCATTTTTGATTTTTGGATTGCAGGCGTTAAAAAAAAAGAGGGATTTTGCGCGTAAAGAGTAGTAAGCCCACAAGAAATAAATTGGAAAATAAACGATTTTGAAGGGCCAGTATTCCCAATGCGTCAGTTTATGAAAAAATAGTTTCAATAGGTTGTATTTAAACGATGATAAAAGAATGAGTCGATTGCTTTTGGTCGATCAGATCATGATGCACCATGACCACTTTATTTTTTTCAAGGACGGTCTGAGTAATACTTAAAGTTTTGAGCTTATCGTTTCTGTTGATAATTAACCCGTTTTCTTTGTCTGCATCTTCGGAATAGCGATGAAAGTGAAACATCTTGTCTTGATTGATGTCGGGATTGTTATCTAGAAACTGATAGAACCATTCCTGCCTTTTTTCACGAACAGCCGCGGGATACAAAGTCGCAGAGGACCAGACATAATTCTTAGTGGCGTCTAGTCTCACCAATTCTTTCTCAACTCCATCCCAACGCAACTGATATAACTGCTTCGTCTGATACAAAATTAAGGTGAAGGGTTCGAGATTTTCCAAATCAATGGCTTCCCAGCTTTCGATTGGAGCAGTGCCGCTAATAATATCCAACACAATCAATCCACGACTTCTGCGGTATGGGGGCTTCCAATGGTGTTTTTCAGAAGCGCCGTTCAACAACACTAAAATAGCGGCACTGTCATCAACGGCATACCAGGTTCCGCCCGCCTTCGGATCTTTTGGGAAGACAATTTTTTTGTTATTAATAAGGTAATTTTTAGGAGGAATTGCAGGCCTTAAAACCTGCTCATCACGATTGGAAGTGATGATGATTTTGTCATTAGCACAAACAAAACTTACTGTGCACATTGATTTCTATATTCAATCGTGGAACGGGCAACTCCAAAATTCTCATTTACTGACAGCGCTGAATGCTGTAAAATTGCGACTTTTATCAACGCTTGATGGTGGATGCAATGTTCTAAATTGTATAACAATTCTCGAAAATAATTGCTCTCGATTCTGATTTCTTCCCCATCAATAATTTGCTGCAATTCTAATTTTTTATTGGGTTTGTCGACATGGTTTTTGATCTGGTTGATTTGAAGCGACGCGAACTCCGTATCTGTTTGAATTTGTTTGTTGCGTTTCCTTTGATCGTAATTCACAATTCCAAATTCATACTGAGTTTCTAAACATTGGAACATTTCTATGATATGGCGCGTATGTTCTCCGATACTTGCATGACTCAGTTCTTTACAAGGATTTGAATAGTCCGCGTCTGAAAGCTGATCAAGCAAATCGATCAATTCATTGAGGCTGTTGTGTATAGAAGGTGATAGTATTTTCAAAATTGGAATTTTACTAAATTTGGAATTTTACTTTTATGATAAAAAATCCAGATTAAACAACAAAGAAACGTAATTATTGGCAAAGTAAAAAGTTCTCCGCCATCGTTTTTTACTTCAATTACAAGATAGAAAAGATACTCTGCGGTAGTGCCATGCATCGTTCGCAATCACAAAAAAGATCCAATGGGTATCGTTTGTGGTACCAAAATCTGTCACGAAACAATCTATAAAACTATTCCAGAGCCGATTCTTCCTTAAGGTTTCATTTCCTTAGTCACCATCCGCTACAGTCGTGATATTCTATTTTTTTTATAAAAAAATACAAGGCACATCTGAAGAAAAAAAAATATCTTATTTCCCCTTTTCGGGTTTTCTGAAAACCTGTGATGATCTACAATTGTTTATTTTGAGAAAATTCAATGCCCCAAACAATTTATGATCTCACAAGTACCAATATTTAAATTCGGTTGGCACAATGGGATGAATTTTTACTCCGCCGTAGCGTTATATTCGAAGTAAATAAAAATAAATCCTTTAAACCTTCCGGCCTTAAGTTGCAAATTTCGAATTATTACAAAAAAATAGCAGCAATTTTGAGTCGTTTTTTGTCTTAAAAATTACCTTAGGTTATTAGATTCTCCAAGTCGTCGCATGCATTGCAGGTAGCAAGTAACTATGGTTATAAATAAGAAACCCCTTCAAAAATTGTATTTGAAAGGGTTTATCTTATAAAAAAAATTAACTATGAAATTAGCGTTCTTGAAATCACGATCCGCTGAATCTCAGAAGTGCCTTCGTAAATTTGCGTAATCTTCGCATCGCGCATCATCCGTTCGACATGGTATTCTGCTACGTAGCCATTGCCTCCGTGAATTTGAACGGCTTCAATGGTTGTATCCATTGCGGTTTGAGAGGCAAAAAGTTTTGCCATCGCCCCCGACTGTGAAATGTCTTTTCCTTCATCTTTTTCAGCGGCCGCTTTCAAGCATAACATCCTCGCTGCCATAATTTGAGTGGCCATATCGGCTAATTTGAAAGCGATGGCCTGGTGTTTAAAAATTTCTTTTCCAAAAGCTTTGCGTTGCTGCGAATAATTTAAAGCCAGTTCATAAGCTCCGGTCGCGATTCCCAAAGCTTGCGAAGCAATCCCGATTCTTCCCCCATTCAAAACGCTCATTGCAAAATTAAATCCAAATCCATCCGCACCAATTCGGTTTTCTTTCGGAATTTTAACATCCGTAAACATCAGCGAGTGGGTGTCTGAGCCTCGAATACCCATTTTTTTCTCTTTGGGTCCAATATCGAAACCAGCCCAACCTTTTTCAACGATAAATGCGTTGATGCCTTTGTGCTTTTTTTCTACATCGGTCTGGGCAATTACAATGTAAGTAGACGCCGAAGCACCATTGGTAATCCAGTTTTTGGTGCCATTTAATAAATAATAGTCGCCTTTGTCAATTGCCGTCGTTTTTTGTGACGTAGCATCAGACCCCGCTTCTGGCTCTGACAAACAGAAAGCGCCAATCACTTCTCCTTTGGCCAATGGTACTAAATATTGTTGTTTTTGTGCCTCGTTACAGTATTTTTCGAGCCCCGCGCATACCAAAGAATTGTTTACTGACATCACCACCGCTGCCGAAGCATCCACTTTAGCAATTTCAGTAATGGCTAAAACGTAAGCAACACTGTCTAGGCCTGAACCGCCATATTTTGGATCGACCATCATGCCCATAAAGCCAAGTTCTGCCATCTTCTTGATTTCCTCGGTTGGGAATTTTGAATGTTCATCTCTCTCAATTACGCCTGGTAGCAGTTCTGCCTGAGCAAAATCTCTTGCGGCTTGTTGAATCATCAAATGCTCTTCGGTAAGATTAAAATCCATATTTTATAAAATAGCGTGGGTTCTTTTTTTAATTTTGGTCATCAAATGTAAATATTTATTATCGAATTTCAATTCAAAAGTATAATTTTAGCCAATGTTTAAAGAAAACTACAACGTTATCGGAGTGATGTCGGGAACTTCACTCGATGGGATTGATCTCGCGCATATTAATTTTACTATCAAAGGCCACAAATGGCTTTTTGATATATTAGAATCCGAGACCGTTCCTTACGCTGTAACCTGGTTAAACAAGTTGAAGGTTGCTGTTGACTTTTCTATGGAAGAGTTGCGCCTTTTAGACCAAGATTACACCGAATACCTCGCTAGTGTTGTTGCGGATTTTATCAAAAAGTTCCAAATTAAAAACCTTGATGCTGTCTGTTCTCATGGCCATACCATACTTCACCAGCCTCAAAAAAACGTGACGTTGCAAATTGGCAATCTTCCGGAAATGAGAGCCCTGTGTGGCCAAACGGTTGTTTGTGATTTTAGAATTCAAGATGTACAGCTGGGAGGACAAGGCGCTCCTTTGGTTCCGATTGGTGATCGCCTTTTGTTTTCACAATATAAATATTGCTTGAATCTCGGTGGTTTCTCCAATATCTCCTTTGAAGATAACAATCGGCGGATTGCTTTCGACATTTCGCCCGTCAATACGATTTTAAATTTTTATGCCAATCGATTAGGATTGGAATATGATGATAAAGGAAATGTGAGCCGAACAGGAAACCTCGACACCGCATTGCTGAATAAATTGGATGCCTTGGAGTATTATCAAAAAACATTTCCCAAATCGTTGGGTTTTGAATTCGTAAAAGAAACTGTTTTGCCATTGCTGGACCTCCATCCTATTGCCATAAACGATATTTTAAGAACATTCACCGAACATCTGGTCAAACAAATCGCGAAGGCGTTACCTGATAAAAAAGGAAAAATATTAATTACTGGAGGTGGCGCATACAACGACTTTTTGATCGAACGCATGCACCATTATTTACCCGAAATGGAACTCATCATTCCCGATTCAAAGATTTTAGAATTTAAAGAGGCGCTTATTTTTGCTCTGCTGGGCGTTTTAAAATTGCGGAATGAAGTCAATGTGCTCAGCAGTGTAACCGGCGCAAAGAGAGACCACAGTTCGGGTGTTATTTATCGCTAAACTTTTTTGCATTAACGGTTTAAAAACATTTAAAAATTTACATTTGCAACGCAAAATTAGCTCCTCCATGAAAGACTTACTCAAAAAATTTGAAAATAAAGCGCCCGAAATCATTTTTAATTGGAAAGATGCCGAAACTGAAGCCGAAGGGTGGACCGTGATTAACTCTTTGCGCGGCGGCGCTGCTGGTGGTGGCACTAGAATGAGAAAGGGTTTAGACATGAATGAAGTATTATCGTTGGCCAAAACCATGGAAGTCAAATTCTCAGTCTCTGGACCTGCTATTGGAGGTGCCAAATCAGGAATAAATTTTGATCCCAACGATCCACGCAAAAAAGGCGTGCTGCAACGCTGGTACAAGGCCGTTTCCCCTTTATTAAAAAGTTATTATGGCACCGGGGGCGATTTAAATGTGGATGAAATTCACGAAGTAATTCCCATGACAGAGGAGTGCGGCGTCTGGCATCCTCAGGAAGGGGTGTTCAACGGCCATTTTAAACCCACGGAAGCCGATAAAATTAATCGTATTGGACAATTGCGACAAGGCGTCGTAAAAGTAATTGAAAATCCGATTTTCTCGCCCGATGTCGCCCGAAAGTATACGGTTGCGGATATGATAACCGGTTACGGAGTCGCGGAAGCAGCAAGACATTATTACCGAATTTTTGGTGGCGATATCAAAGGCAAAAAAGCCATTGTGCAAGGTTTTGGAAATGTAGGTTCGGCAGCGGCTTTCTATTTGGCGGAAATGGGTGCGAAAATAATCGGAATAATCGATCGCAATGGCGGCGTTATCAAGGAAGATGGATTCACATTTGAAGAAATCAGAACATTGTTTTTAAATAAGGACGGAAACCAACTGGTATCCGAAAACATGATGCCTTTTGAAGAAATCAATCAAAAAATATGGGTCACCGGCGCCCAAATATTTGCCCCTTGTGCCGCCTCGAGATTGGTCACACAAAGCCAAGTAGACAGCATGATCGCAAACGGATTAGAAGTCATTTCGTGTGGTGCCAATGTACCCTTTGCCGATAAGGAAATTTTCTTCGGTTCTATCATGGAGCAAGTGGATCAAAAAATAAGCTTGATTCCGGATTTCATTTCCAATTGCGGTATGGCGCGTGTTTTCGCCTATTTTATGGAGAAGAAAGTACAGATGACCGACGAGGCGATTTTTGCAGACACCTCAGAAACCATCGGAAAAGCTATTGAAAAAGCCTACGCGTTAAGTCAATCCAAAACCAATATCAGCGCCACGGCTTTTGAAATTGCGCTCAAGCAGTTGATTTAAAAACAATTTATTTTTGTTATATTCGTTATACTTTTAAGCTAAACAAACCGAGTTATGGTATTTACCAAAGTAGAAAATAGAAAAAAGTCATTCGCACTGACAACGGCGATCTTTGCGTTGTTGTTTTTGATTTTCTTTTACCTTCGCTTCTCCAACCAACTGACTTTACCCGAACTCGAAGGCGGCGGCGGCGGCGGCGAAGTAGCTGTTAATTTTGGAGACAGTGAAATGGGTTCGGGAGATAATTTTAAATCAATAGAAAAAGTAGTCTCTACTCCGAAGCAAACCGCACCTACTCCAACTACTGAAAAAGAAATTGTGGTGAGCGAAAATGAGGAGGCTCCGGCCATAGCTGAAGTAAAAAAATCGGCAGAGAAACCCAAAAAAGTGGAAGTAGAAAAACCGATAGTCAAAGTGGTTCCAAAACCTTCCAAGTCAACTTCTGATGCACTGTCCAATATTTTAAACGGCTCGAACAAATCAGGAGACGGTGATGATAAAGTAGCGGGAAACAAAGGAAAATCCAATGGTGATCCGAATGCAACCGGTTACAATGGCGGTGGTGGAACAGGAACCGGAAGTGGCGGTGGAAACGGCTCTGGTCAGGGACTGGGAACTGGGAGCGGCTACGGAAATGGTTCAGGCAGTGGCATTGGAAATGGAACCGGAAATTACCAATTGGGCAATCGGAAAGCGCTAAACAAACCACAACCCAATTATATTTGTGAAGAGCAAGGCGTGGTAGTCGTTCAAATATCAGTTGATAAATCTGGTAGAGTCATTAGTGCCAATCCTGGTGCTCGAGGTACTACCAACGCTGCGAAATGTTTATTAGATCAAGCGAAAATTGCTGCAATGAATACCAAATGGCAATCCGATGAAGCCGCCCCTGACAAACAAGTCGGAAAAATAATTTACAACTTTAAACTGACACAATAACCTTAAGTTCATTTCATAAAAAAACAGATGACGTATCAGGAAACGGTGGAATGGATGTTCCACCAACTTCCGATGTACCAGCTCCAAGGTGCTTCGGCGTACAAGAAAGATTTGACCAACACTATTTTATTGTTGGACTATTTAGGAAATCCGCAACAAAATTTAAAATGCATACACGTCGCGGGTACCAATGGGAAAGGATCGACCTCACACCTTTTGGCTTCTATATTGCAGGAAGCTGGCTATAAAGTAGGCTTGTATACTTCTCCGCATCTAAAAGACTTTAGAGAGCGTATCAAAATTATTGAAAAAGACGCTGCTGTCGATATCGCTGAAAATTTTGTCGCGACCTTCATAACCCAACATTTGAATTTTTTTAAACAAAATGAATTGAGTTTTTTTGAAATGACCGTCGGATTGGCTTTTGATTATTTTGAGAAAGCAAAAATAGACATTGCGATTATTGAAACCGGAATGGGCGGCAGACTTGACGCTACAAATGTCATTAAACCGTTGGTGTCGGTGATTACGAACATTGGATTGGATCATACGCAATTTTTAGGAAATACTTTAGAAGCAATCGCTTTTGAAAAAGCCGGAATTATTAAACCCAATGTTCCGATTGTTATCGGCGAATATACTGCTGAAACAAAAATCGTTTTTTTAAATAAGGCCAAACAAAATAACGCCGCTATTTATTTTGCCTCCGATTTAATTATGAAAGATTATCCTGCAGCGTTACTGGGGAATTATCAAATTCAAAATAAAAAAACCGTAGCACAAACTATTAGCGTCTTAAATGCAAAAACAGAATTTTCGGTTACCGAAACGCAAGTGACAGCGGGATTTTTGAATGTCATCCGAAACACTAAGCTGCAAGGTCGATGGCAACAATTACTTGATAAACCGAAAGTGATTTGTGACACGGCCCACAATCCACACGGTTTGTCGGTCGTGATGCAACAACTACAAAATGAAAAATTTAGCAAATTACACATTGTCCTAGGATTAGTCAATGATAAAATTTTGACCGACATTTTATCATTATTTCCTAAAAATGCCATTTATTATTTTTGCAAACCCAACCTTCCCCGTGGCTTGGATGCTACCGTTTTACAGCAAGCTGCTTTAAACTTTGAGTTGTTTGGAAAAGTATTTCCTTCAGTGCAAGCAGCCTATCAGCAAGCCCTTGAAAATGCTGCAAAGTCTGACTTCGTTTACATTGGGGGAAGCACTTTTGTAGTAGCTGAAATTTTATAATATTTTTCCAATTTATTTGCAATTCCCGAAAACTAGCTTATATTTACCAACTCATTTAGGGCGATTAGCTCAGCTGGTTCAGAGCATCTGGTTTACACCCAGAGGGTCGGGGGTTCGAACCCCTCATCGCCCACCGAAAACTTCATTAGCGATAATGG
>JACMOK010000048.1 GCA_014378065.1 Flavobacterium sp. | reverse complement strand
TAATTCATCATAAGAACTCATTCCCGATGACAAAATCATAGGTTTTCCGGTTTGGGCAATTTTTTCCAATAGTAAAAAATTATTTACCTCACCAGAACCTATTTTGTACTGTTCGACGCCAATTTCTTCTAGCCAATCAACAGCTAAATTACTAAAGGGTGAACATATAAAATCTAATCCAACTTCATCACAATGTTGTTTAATTTTTTTCCATTGTTCTAAAGTAAAGCCCATTCGTTTCCAGTAATCGAATCTTGTTTTATCTTCTAATGAAAATTGCACCCGAAAAGGTTCATATTCACTACTTTCAGCTTCGGCAATGTGCATTTGGAATTTCACTGCATCAACTCCAGTTAAAGCAAGAGCATCAATATACGAATATAAAATTCCGAGGCTGCCCTCGTGAGCCTGACCGATTTCGGCAATGATATATGGAGATGCTTTTTTTGTATTTTTCATTTTTTTGTATTTTATCTAAAATTGAATATTTAAAAACTCCGACAAGCCACAAACGGTTATATTGGGCGCAATTTCATACAAAACTTGCGTTGGAATTATCACATACGTTTTTTGTGGCTTTATAACTTCCAAAGCGCGGTAAAACCCTTTGGTCAATTTTGGAGCTGTCGATGCCTTGCATTCAATAGCAATGCGCTGATTTCCTTTTTCGAGAATCAAATCCATCTCGTCGCCAGTAGCGGTGCGATAAAAATAATAATTCCAATCGGGATAATTCACTATAACATTTTCGACTACTACGCCTTCCCAAGAAGAGCCAAAAACCGGATTTCCTAACAAGGAATTAAAATCGGGAATAGCTAATAATTGATGCAACAATCCCGAATCTCGAACATATACTTTAGGCGATTTGACCAATCGTTTCTTGACATTAGTTTCATATGGAAGTAGCGTTCGGAGAATAAAAGTTTGCTCCAACAAATCGATATATCTTCGAACGGTAGGATGTGTCAAGCCCAAAGATTCTCCCAGTTTGGAATAATTAATAAGCTGTCCTTGATTGTGAGCACACATTACCAACAACCGTTTTAATTGCAACGCAGGAATTTGAAAACCCAACTGCGGAATATCTCTTTCAATAAAAGTTTTGATAAAATTTGCACGCCAAATTTCGCTAAATCCATCATTATCTGATAAATAACTATCTGGAAAACCACCCCGAAGCCAAAATGTATTCAAACTAAATCCGTCTAATTGATCCAATTCGTTGAGAGTGAAAGGCGACAAATTCACCAACCCGATTCTACCCGCTAGCGATTCGGATGTTTGCTGAATCAAATCTCGGGATGCTGAACCCAACAAAACAAATCGTCCGTTTTGGCGATTTTTATCCACTACGCTTCTCAAAACCGAAAATAATTGCGGTACCAATTGAATTTCGTCCAAGCATATTATTTTATCGGCATTAGATTCAAAGAAAAAACTGGGTTGATCTAGTTTACTCAAATCAATATCATATTGCAAATCCAAAAACAAGGAAGCACCCCAATTTTGAGACAGTCGTTTGACCAAAGTGGACTTTCCGCATTGTCTTGGTCCTAAAACAGCAACAACCGGAAATATTTTAAGATACTGTTTTATAGTATCTTCTATCTTTCTTGGAATAAAATCATGCATATTGTAAATTGCATTTTCAATTTGCAGTAAAATTACAAATAACAATTAGATAAAACACTATTTTAACCATTATTTACCATTACATATTGATTATAAAAAAATAAAAAATAATCACAAAAATTTAAAATACGGCATTTTAAATAGACTATAATAAAAACAGTGCAAATTGAAAATTATACTTTCAATTTGCACTGTTTTTTAAAAAAGGAACTATTTTTCCGGTTGCCAATACAATCGAGTTGCCGAAAGTTTTTTGTAAACTTCGAATTCTTTTGTTGTCAAGCGATTACTGTTTTTTAGGATTCTCGGGATATTCAATACCAAATCCAGCAAAGCCAAAAAAATAGCCTGTAACACTTTTAAATCTCCTTTAAAAACTTTTGTTTTGAATTGCATCCAAAGTGAATACGATAGTACTCTTGGGATTTTAGTAATAGGATAAAACAAGAAAAACAAATACCAGCCCGAACGCAACGAACGACGCTGTCTTTCTACGTAATCCTTATTTTTTTTCCTTGCTTTGATATCCACACGGTGATGAACCAATACTTCGGGCAAATAAAACACTTTCCAATTCTTTTTGAATAACTGATAGGAAGCAAAATTTTCCTCACC
>JACMOK010000047.1 GCA_014378065.1 Flavobacterium sp. | reverse complement strand
TTTTTAATTTTTCCAATATGATAATTAGCCTCTTTATTGCTTGCTCTGCATATTGTATTGGTTCTTCCGTTTGGGAACGGATCACTTTTAATTGACGCTCTAATTCAGATAGTAGGGATTCGGAAAACAATTTCATTTGCCTTTGGTGTTGGTTGGCTTGAGGCAAATCTATTGGAGTGGAGTGGTGGGTGCAAGTGGTTTAGTATTCGATTCCCGAATTGAATAGTTACTATTCCCGAATTGAAATCTATGATTTTAGAAGAAAATTAATTGTTTTATAAGGTCATTTTTACTTTTTCCCTTGATGAAAAAAGTAGCCAAAAAAATCAAGGCTCCAAATTAAAAGCTAAACAACTATTCTAATAATTTACCTGACTGCCACTGGCAGTCCTCCTTTTAATTTTAAATGTTCCGCACCCCGAGCCGTGTGTCCTTTGGACTCAACTAGCAAAGTGCTGCCAATACATTACTTTGTTGTTTTTCAGTTGTTATTTTTCTTTTGTCTTGATACAAAAGAAACAAAAAATCAAGGCTATGAATCTTCAGCGGTCAATTTCAATTTCAAATCCTAAAAGAAATGAACTCGGCTAAAGCCTCAAACAGCTTTTCTTTTTTGCGGATTTTTCAATTAATTGACACTCGCTTCCAGATTTTAATGCCGAAAGAAATATTATTTAACTTAAGGATTTCTATCCGCTTTTACCGTGTTGGATTATATTAAAAACAATATATTTAGATAATTATAAATTCTGTATACCAAACCCTTCGAAGTTGGAAGGGTTTTTCTTCTTCAAAGATAATTCATATCTTTCTACAGTAAAATGATTCTTATGAAAGAAAACAAGGAAATACTTCATACAGCAGAAGAAATAGCTGAAAGTACTAAACAAATAGCGAAAACTGGTATTCGTCAACATAATCTTGAACGCCATAAAAGAGTTTGGGATTCGCTAATATATTCACATCAGAGAATGGATGTTTTAATCATCTCTATTTCAGGAGCAGGGATTTATACTTCTCTTGAAGCAATTAAATATTTGAATAACAAACATCTTGTAGTTAATGGATGTCTAAAATATGGAGCTATAGCTTTTCTTTTTGCTATAATTGCAAATTTTATTGCACAAAAACTTTCAAGTCGCGTTAATATGTGTGACTACCAGATTTACGACATTGAGGTATTCTGTGATGAAGAAGGTATCGATAAGTCTCGATACCAAAAACAACGTAAAAAGCTAAATAAAAAGAGCAAGAGAACAGACAAACAAAACAAAGCTTTTAATAGGATTAGCATTGTTCTTATGTTTGCAGGTTTAATTTTTTTAATAAACTTCTTCGCTACTAAGTTTTAACTGGCGGCAGAGGAACTCTAGGTAAACTTTTTTCCTCTCTTTGTGGAGTAGGAGCCGATGGTCTTGGCGCGGGTGGACTTGATGGTCTTGGCGGCGTTGTTGGTCTCTGTGGTTGCTTGTCTGCCATGATTATAAGATTTTAATTATCAAAATTAACGAAATTTTTCATACAATTGACTTTTTATATAGATTCCTTTTTTTTTTTCGAGTTTATCCATCTTCGTATCCCAAAAAAGTATTGTCCTAATAATTGACAAATCTGGATGACGATCACTAGCTGTATTTTGTTTCCTATTCTAGAATTAATAAAATAGATGAATAATTTATTGACTCAACCCCTTGCAAATGCCATTAAAGGTTTGATATCGCCTTTGTCTCCTCCGCGAATTGCTGTTATATATGATTTTCTAGTTTCGTCCGCCTTAACCATGTTGGAATGGTTCCATGAAAAAACTGGATACCCAAAAACAGATTCTATAATTATATCTGCCATAATGCGTGAATGTCTTCCATTTCCATTAGCGAAGCAATGGATGTTTACAATCCGATGCTTAAATCGTATTGCAATTTCATCAGGATGGTATGTTTCATTGTTAATCCAGTAAAGGGTATCATCAAGTAAAACCTTAAGTTCCATGCCTATTTTAATCCATGATACTCCAATGTTTTTTTCTGACCTTCTGAATTCTCCCGCCCAACTCCAAACTTCACCCAGCATTCTTTTGTGCAGCGCTTTTATGAATTCTTCTGTAAGTATGGTTTCTTTTTTCAACTTTTGGCGCATTATCCATTGGATTGCCTTTTCAATATTGAGTTGCTCGTATTCGTCAAGTTCACCATGTGTGGTAATGGTTTTGATAAGTAGGCCTTCTTTTTCTTCTTCACTTAATGGCGTTTGACCCTCTTGATACACAAATTCTAATCCCATAATGATTTGTGCATTTCACGTTTTAGTTCGCTTGCCAGTTCCATAATAGCTTGGTTTATTTTTGCGGGGCTGTTGCCCTGGTTTTCGAGCTTCATGTTTTGATTGGTACGCAACACAATTTTTTCAGCTATTGCTATAGCTTTAGTCGTTACCATTTCGTCAATAGACCCTTGTTTAGGAACAAAACCATAGACAAACTGCATATCCAACGCTTTTCCTATTTCCTTGAGGGATTTGATTGATATTGATTCTGTAGCTTCGCGTTCTTCGATTTTTTTAATACCCTGTTTTGTCATTTGGAGTTTATCACCCAATTGCTCTAAAGTCATATTTAATGAAGTCCGGATACTGTATATCCAACCTTGTTGTGGCACGATTACTTTTTCTGTTCCCTGAAAAGGTTTCA
>JACMOK010000046.1 GCA_014378065.1 Flavobacterium sp. | reverse complement strand
TAATTTTTGAATTGAATAGCTAATGTAAAAAATCTATTTCGTTTGGAGCCAAAATAAAATCCAAAAAAAAGCATAAATTTAAAAAAGTCTGCGGTACCAACTTATATAAAATGTCATTTAGATTCTGAAATTGGCCCCGACATTAACAATAGTTTGGAAAAATAGAAAATGCTGGGATGCACTATCTGAATCTCTGTAGGTTGTTTGTATATTGGGCATATTAATGTAGCCGCCTTTAATTTGCGTCTGCAAGAAAAAATATTTGTAGATGATAAAGTTGAACCCTGCTTTGGCATCAAATCCGTAACCTGCCACATGAAATTCATCGTGACGCTGCATTCCTAATAACGTCGCATCTGTTCGCGGATATAAAAAACCGCCACCAATCCCTTCGGTGATATTAATCTGAAATTTGTCTGTATTAGGCAATCGGAACAGTTTCGAAATATCATCTACACGCGCTACGTTAATATTTACATAGTTGAGTCCGTTGGTATGCTCAAATTTCAAAAACTTTCCATCACTCAAATCAATAGCGCTCACCCCGTTATTAGGATATGTTCCCGCAAAATCAGGATAATTTGAACCGATGTTACCTTTTATAATTGCCACCTGGTTTTGTGTCATAACATACTTCATGTGGTCTTCGCCAATAGAAACAGAATAATGGTCTGTTATAAAATAACCCAACTGAAAATTGGTTTGAGGAATACTCATTCGCGTCGGATTAATGTAATCAACATGCCATCCTTTCGGAACATCGTGGGATTTTACATCATACAAAGTAAAGTCGTAATCGGCTCCTTTAAAATGAATGTCTGATTTTGTAAATTTATCTCTGTTCCCGCCCCAAGTCACAAAAAATTTTCCTTTGTTGTGTGCTGTATATTTTTCAGGAGCTTTAATGGTTTCTTGACCAACGACCGTCACAGAAACAAACAGTAGACATAAAAATAGAATTTTTAAAATTGTTTTCAACGAATCAAAATTTTTAATTAAAATGAATTTATTGCTTTTCTGATGGCTACGAGTTTGATCATAAGTCCTTCAAAAAGATCCAAATGCAACATATTGGCACCATCACTTTTCGCATGAGCAGGATCAAAATGAGTTTCAATAAAAATACCGTCAACCCCAACTGCGATACCTGCTTTGGCAACAGTTTCTATCATATCGGGTCTTCCACCAGTAACACCAATACTCTGGTTGGGTTGTTGCAGCGAATGGGTTACATCCAAAACAGTAGTGGCAAATTGTTGGATTGTGGGAATACCGCGATAATCAACAATCATGTCTTGGTAGCCAAACATGGTTCCGCGATCGGTAACCATAACATTTTCATTGCGGCAATCTAACACTTTTTGAACTGCATGCTTCATACTTTCCGGACTCATAAATTGTCCTTTTTTAAGATTTACGACTTTGCCCGTATTTGCAGCCGCAACAACCAAATCGGTCTGACGTACCAAGAATGCAGGAATTTGTAAAATATCGACATATTGCGCCGCCATTGCTGCATCGTCGTTGGTATGAATGTCAGTAACGGTCGGCACTTTAAAAGTTTCCGAAACTTTACGCAGGATTTTCAACGCTTTTTCATCGCCAATTCCGGAAAAACTATCGATTCTCGAACGGTTTGCTTTCTTAAAAGACCCTTTAAACACATAAGGAATTTTCAATTTCTCGGTAATATCTATCAATTTCTCGGCAATACGCATCGCCATGTCTTCGCCCTCGATGGCACAAGGACCGGCCAAAAGAAAAAAATTACCGCTGTCGGTATGCTTGATTTGTGGAATTTTCAGTAGATCCATGTTTGCTTTTTGATGCTGCAAAGGTAATTATCCCATTTCAATTTTAATCAAGATTAAGGAATTTTTAGCAGCTGTTCGGCTAGATGGTTTAACGTTCAATTTCAATGGTTATGCCGGAAGGAGAGAAACCCACAATTAAATTTTCTTCAAAGTCAAACCTAGCGGAACCAGCAGTTGCCCTTTTTCATGCATGTTAAGGTAAAGCTTTAGAGGGACTGTAAGTCCATCCCAACGAATTTCGTACACATCGAGAAAACCAACTCCCATTTCGTTTCGTTTGGTAGGGAACGGACAGCAAGTTTCAATTTTCGAGTAACTGATTTTTTCTCCTTTGGGTCCGGCTAAGGCATTCAAGAATCGTTGTTGGTTGATCGTTTCATTTTTGGTATTTTGGTAAAACACATTGATAGGATAATCTTTATCGTAACCATAGTTTTTATCCTGACTGTAAGTATTGATAATAAAAGTATTGTCAGCTCTGAGTTTCGGGATCGGCGCGGTGTCATCAACATTTTGCAAAGTCGATTTTGTACTGACGCAAGAACTGCCCAGTAACGCAAGAATCAATAAAGTAACATATTTAATTTTCATTGGAATAGTTTTTTGTTTTAACCATTAACGCCACAATCGCCGCTGTAATTACACCCATTGATAAGGCACCAAAAATGCCTTGAATCATGTAGCTTTTCAAATTAAAGTAGGCTTCAGCTTGTGTTTGAGTTTGTACTTTGTTTGCCACGGCATACGAAATAATATGCGAAAAAAAAGTTGGAGTGATATAAGTAAATGAAAGGTATTGCACGACCGGACTCAATAAACTTACTACCACAGAAAGTACCATTCCCGAAAGAAATCCCTGTTTCCAAGTCATTTTCTCTGTGTAAAAATTCTTTTTTTTATCTGACAAAGCCAAGATATAAATGCCTATTGCTACTAAGCCAAACAAATTCGTATACATGGCTTGTTTGGCAATATATTGGTCGTGTAAGCCGATTGTTTTTTCAAGTAGCATCCACGCCAGCGAGACAATACTGAACAGCACACCCCATTTTATTTCTATCGAAAAGTTTTTCATTGGCGCAATATTATTTTGATTCAAAAATACAGGATTATTTTAATACGTGTATCTTTAATCGCTAAAATCAATTGATTTATTAATCTTATATAAAGAATGCGGATGGATTTTCTTTTTCAGACTTGGCCTTGGTATGTTTCAGGTTTTTTAATTGCACTCATTATGCTGACCCTCAACTATTTCGGGAAAGTATTCGGAATGTCTTCCAACCTTCGCACGCTTTGCACCCTTGCCGGCGCAGATAAATATGCGGACTTTTTTAAATTTGATTGGAAAGCCCAACGGTGGAATCTACTCGTTATTTTGGGTGCGATGATCGGCGGTTTTGTTGCTGTTCATTTTCTCAGTGATCCAACCAATGTCAATATCAATCCGAAAACTGTCGCACAGCTAACCAAAATGGGGATCGATGCTCCTAACGGAAAACTGATGCCCAACGCGATGTTTGGTAATAACGTTTTTCAATCGCCAAAAATGATTTTTATTTTGATTGTTGGCGGTATTTTAATCGGCTTCGGATCACGTTATGCCGGGGGCTGTACTTCTGGTCATGCAATTGCCGGAATGAGTAATTTGCAAAGACAGTCTTTAAAAGCGGTTGTTGGATTTTTTGTTGGTGGCCTTATCATGTCTTATTTTATTTTCCCTTTAATTTTTTAACAAATGAACGATTTAAAATATCTTATAGTCGGTTTTGTTTTCGGAATTGTTCTAACGAAATCGGAAGCCGTTTCCTGGTATAGAATTTATGAAATGTTTCAGTTTCAGTCCTTTCACATGTACGGAATTATCATGATGGCGATCGCAACTGGGATGATCGGACTCCAAATTATTAAAAAAAATAACCTGAAAAATAGTGATGGGGCATTAATTGAAATTGCTGAGAAAGAAAAAGGTTCTTTTCGTTATTGGATTGGCGGCTTATTTTTTGGATTGGGCTGGGCTTTGGTCGGGGCTTGTCCCGGGCCAATTTTCATTTTGCTCGGTGCCGGATTTTATCCCGTAGTACTAATTTTATTCGGCGCCTTGACCGGAACTTTTATTTACGGTTTGGTAAAAGACAAACTGCCACATTAAAGACTATTTTTTCATTTCGTTCAAATGCACAATGCCATAGGAAATACAAAATTGTGCGAATAAATAAGTGCTTACGATCAAAAAACCAACTGAAGGTAAATTTTGTATGGAATTTGTTTATTGCCAGCAAACTATTTGATCAGACAAAGCAATCTTTACGCAACGGAATTTAATGTTTTACCGGATTCTGCCAACTGAAATACTCTTTTGAATCTACAATTTCCGCAGTCGGAATGGTCGTTACAGAAATGGTGGTAAAAGTTTTCTACGCACTAAATGCTAGAATCAAAAGGAAAGTAAATTACCCAAATACAACGGAACTAAATACAATTCAACCTTTTTTATTTTAGACACCACATGGTTACGGATTAGTATGATCGCATTTGTAAATGCCATACATTTTTTCTATTACCATTAACAATAAAAAGCGCGGGCCTCACCAAAATTTCGTGTATTCTTCGCATTTTATAAAATTAAAAAGGCAGAAAGTAAAGAAATTAGCTGACAAAAAAGTGGAAGGTGTTGATTTAAATTCTGTCTTGATGATCTTAAATGATTTCCGCACTCAAACCAGCTTGTAAAAGCTGTGTACATTGCGCTATTAGCTCATCATAAGCTCCAGTTTTTACAGTACATTTTCCTTTATAATGAACCAAGATGGCACACTGCTCTGCTTGTTCTGACGTGTGACTGCAAACTGAAATTAAAGTTTCAATCACATGGTCAAAAGTATTGACATCATCGTTGTAAAGCACAATTTCATTGTTAACGCTAACAACTTCGAGAACCGAGGTCTGTCTTTTTGTTTTTTCGATTGTGGCCATCTGTATAATATTCAATTTTGGAACTCTAATTTACGTATTTCAATGATACCCAATGGTTTCTTTCAAATTTTTTAACATAAGTTAATCCTTTTTCTGAGCAAGCTGCCTCAATAAAAGGGATGTCTGCATCATAAAATCCGCTCAAAAGTAATATTCCTTTTGCATTAAGACAATCAACATAAATTTGCATGTCGTTCAACAAAATGTTGCGATTGATGTTGGCAATAATCAGATCATATTTTTTGCAATTCAGTAAACTGGCGTCTCCTTCATAAACCGTAATATGCTGACATTTATTACGCTCGACGTTTTCAATGGAATTTAGGTAGCACCAATTGTCAATATCGATTGCATCGATGGGTTGGGCGCCCCTCATTTCTGCAAGTATGGCTAGGATGGCAGTGCCGCAGCCCATGTCTAAAGTTTTCATTTTGGAAACATCAGTTTCCAATAAATGCTGCATCATCATGTGGGTTGTTTCATGGTGGCCGGTTCCGAAACTCATTTTAGGTTCGATAACGATGTCAAATTGAGCAGCTGTTTTTGGATGGAAAGGGGCGCGAACGTGGCATTTTCCATCCACATCGAGGGGTTCGAAATTTTTCTCCCACTCCTCATTCCAATTGACTTGCTCAATCTCCTCAATCACATATGAAATGGTAAATTCAGGAGAATTTAAAATAAATAAATTGTCTAACAGCGTCTGTTGCCAAAATTGTTTTTGTACATAGGCGATCACACCAAAGTCACTTTCAACAAAGCTCTCAAAGGGCAATTCTCCTAATTCGGCAATCAGAATTTCTGAACCCGGTGTTTTTGGTTCCACCGTAAAATGATATCCTAGATAAATATTTGACATTGTATATTTTTTGCAAAGGTAGATCCATCAGGCTGATAACTCAAATAAAAAAGGAGATTTAAAGCATCTGAACCGCAATAGTTAGTTTCTGTAGTTTTCAGAATGCATTGACAATCATTGAAAAATCATCTGCCTTTAAGGCAGCGCCACCAATCAAGCCTCCATCGACGTCTGGCTGAGAAAAAATTTCACGGGCATTATCGGGTTTCACGCTACCACCGTAAAGGATAGAGAGATCCTCGGCAATGTCGCTTCCAAATGCTTTTCGAATCGTTTCACGAATAAAATGATGCATGTCTTGCACTTGTTGCGGACTTGCCGTTTCACCAGTTCCAATGGCCCAAATTGGTTCATACGCTAAAATGATGTTAGACCAAGAAAATTTATCAAGTTGAAATAAGCCATCGCGCAGCTGGTTTTCAACGATGTTAAAATGGTTATTGGCTTGTCGGTCTTTTAATTCTTCACCAAAACAGAAAATTACCTGCAAATAATTCTGTAGCGCAGTATCTACCTTGTTGGCAATGATGGAATCGGTTTCGTGGAAATAAGCCCGACGTTCGGAGTGGCCTAAAATCACGGTATTTACGCCTATGCTTCGTAACATATCGGCAGATACTTCTCCTGTAAAGGCACCATTTTGGGCTTGATGCATATTTTGTGCAGCGACCTCAATATTGGTAAATTCCAAATGCTGCACAGCCGAGGCCAGGTTGATAAAAGTAGGTGCAACAATAATTTCTATCCCTTTATCATTGGGTAATTTGTCAATTAGTTCATTTAGTAAATCTTCTGTTTCTTCCGCATTTTTATTCATTTTCCAATTTCCGGCAACGATCTTTCTTCTCATTATTTAAGTGATTTTAAAGTAGAATTTATTTTATCAAAATCAGTTTCGATAGCACGGTATAGCACTATTTTTCCATTTTTGTCTAAAATGATGTATCGTGGAATCCAATCTAAATCAATCGCCTTTGCAAAGACGCCTTTCATTTGATCGTTGGCCATAAAGTGATCGCCTTGCAATTCGTGTTTAGCAATTCCTTCTTTCCATTTGTCCGCAGTTTTATCCATCGAAATAAACAAATAAGCCACGTTACTATTGTTGGCTTGCAATTCTTTTATTTTGGGCATCGCTTTTATACAATCACCACACCAAGACGCCCAAACTTCAATGACGAGCGTTTTGCCGCGATATTTTTTCAAAATGTTTTCGAAAGCAATTTGATTGCCATCAGCAGACAACAATTTCTCTGCAAGAGCCTCTTTTGAAAACACGTTTTTCTGGGCATGAGAACATGAAATAGAGACAAACACTAAGACGATATAGGCAATTAATTTTTTCATTTCTATTTTTTTAAAATCAAACAAAGTTACAGTTTGGAATATTGTTTATTCACAATGAATTATTAATTTATTACTGGGAATCTAGAGATGGTAGCAATGCGCTCAAATTGCGATTTTTAAACTTTTAGTAGCGGATCGCGAAGGGTAATAAAAATCAGATCAGTTGCTTCTTTTAGTTTTTTTTAATTCATCCTCTAAAAAAACAACATTGCTTCTTTTCGTTTTTCTTTTGGGGAAAAAATGACTTTTCAGGTTTACAAAGAGCACTAAAACAGATACTGAAATTAAAATACATCCCATTAGGATGTGAAAAGTGTTTCCCAATATTGGTTTTAACATTCTTGAGACATAAAAAAGCATGTAATAGCCCAAAGCAAATGCAAGAATACTGATTACAACTATTTTTAATAATTTTGTCTTTTTTTCCTTTTTTATCCTGTTGCTGCTCATCTTTAGTTTACTTACTAGCTATAAATTTAATAGTGAAATATCATTGTAATGCACTTTTTGTTTGATGGTTCCTTTTTTCAAAACAATAATGCTTGGGTTGGCCCTTTCAATTGTTTTCAAGGTGGTCGCGTCACAAAAGTAAAAATCAAAAGTAAATCCAAATTCTTTCTTGGCTTTTAAAATTTCATCTTCCAACGACGCAGTCATGGCGATTACTTTATAACCTTTGCGTTGCGCCAATTGGTTTAATTTTTCCAGTTGCACCATTCCCTTCTTATCTGATTTTTGTAAATCGTAGGTAGTAAATATCAATAATTTAGGGGTTTTTAACAATTCGTCTTTGTAATCCGTCCCATCTTTTTCAATTGAAAAATCATGGATTGGAGGTTTATAACCTTCCGAAACGACTTGATCGATCCGATCAACAAATGTGGCGCCCGCCGGAATTGTCATGAGTTCTTTTTCGGTAAAATTTTTATCGACGCCGTTGACTTTATAAATAAATACCATTTTAACTACCGATTTTTGGGCTCCGTCCGGAACGCTCATGGCTTGTTGGATATTAGTTCCCACTTTGTAAGCTCTAAAATCTTTTAGAGGAAGATGATGTAACACCCAGTAGCCCATATAGCTGCACAAAATGATGCTTAAACTTACCAACGCATTTCGAAAATTGGCATTGAATAAAGGGTTGATAAATTTTATTTCCAGGAACAAAACCATTATAAAAAACAACAATACGATGTCTTTTGTAAAAGATTGCCATGGTGTTAATTTTAAAGCGTCGCCAAAACAGCCACAGTCGGTTACTTTATTAAAATAAGCAGAATAGAAAGTCAGAAAAGTAAAAAATACGATTACTAACAGCAAACTCCAGACTGTAAATTTGGGCTTAAATCCAATAAGCAACATGAAACCCAAAACGATTTCTAATATCACTACAAATACAGCAATCGCCAGCGCATAGGGAATAAAAATGGTTAAATTGAGTACTGTTTCTCCGAAATATTCTCCTAATTTGTAAGAGAAACCGATGGGATCATTCAGTTTAATTAGTCCCGAAATGATAAATAACAATCCGACAAATATTCTTGAAAATTGAACAATGACATTTTTCATGCGATAGTAATTATTTTGCGCTAGGTAAATATAAAGTAGAAATTTTAAAAATGGTTAACATTTTAATTTAAATCGTTAAACGGCATGTTCCATTAAAATTAAAGCAAAAACAGCATAATTGAGCATATCTTGGTAATTGGCTTCAATCCCTTCCGACACAATGGTTTTTCCTTTATTTTTTTCAATTTGTTTGATACGCAACAACTTCTGGAGTATTAAATCGGTTAAAGAAGCTATGCGCATTTCTCGCCAAGCTTCTCCATAATCATGGTTTTTGGCCTCCATCAGCGTTTTGGTCATACTGACTTTTTTATCATATAAAGCTAAGGCCGTCACCGTATCCAAATCGGGTTGATCTGCTACGCCGAGTTCAATTTGTATCAAGGCCATAATTGAATAGTTAATGATACCAATAAATTCGCCAGTTTCATCTTCCTCAATTTTGCGACTTTCATTTTGTTGCAGGTTTCGGATGCGCTGTGCTTTGATAAAGATTTGATCGGTTAAAGAAGGCAGCCTAAAAATACGCCAGGCGGCACCGTAATCTTTCATCTTATTGATGAAGAGTGTCCGGCAAATGCCAATTACCATGTCGTATTGTTGTAAAGTATTCGTCATTATTGGTGTATATTTGTATTCAAAATTTTTCAAAAATAGTTTATTTTTTTTAGATTTTGTAGTTGCATAAAATTAATATGAAAGTTTTATAAATTTAAAAATGACGATAAATTGTAGAGGAGAATTAATTGATTTGACCACTCCAAAAGTGATGGGAATATTAAACGCAACACCCAACTCTTTTTATGATGGCGGAAAATACACTTCTGAACATAGCCTTCTGACACAGGTCGAAACCATGTTGTCAGAAGGCGCTACTTTTATCGATGTTGGTGCCTATTCGAGTAAGCCCAATGCGGCATTGGTTTCTGAGGAGGAAGAACTTATCAGGATTTTACCCGTCGTAAAGGCAATCTTAAAACAATTTCCCGAAACCTTACTTTCAATTGATACCTTTCGAAGTGCGGTTGCCCGAAGTTGTATTGAAAATGGGGCAGCCCTCATTAATGACATATCAGCTGGAAACTTTGACGATCAAATGATGAAAACCATTGCCCATTTCAGGATTCCCTACATCATGATGCACATGAGAGGCACGCCACAAACCATGCAATCCTTGACGCAGTATGATCTTATTGTTAAAGAAATATTATTTTATTTCTCTGAAAAAATTACTACAGCTCGGAGCTTAGGCATCAATGATTTAATTGTAGATCCTGGTTTCGGATTTGCCAAAACTACCGACCAAAATTACGAAGTTTTACGACAACTGAGCTGTTTTAAAATTTTAGACCTTCCATTACTGGTAGGTATTTCAAGAAAATCGATGGTCTACAAACCACTGGGTTCTAATGCACAAGAAGCGCTTAATGCCACCACGGTCGTAAACACTATAGCATTAACAAAAGGAGCCAATATTCTACGGGTACACGACGTAAAAGAAGCTGTCGAATCAATTAAGCTATGTGCTTTAGGCAATTAGGGGTTTCCGTAGGCGACAAATTATTTCTGCTCTCTATTTACATACACCCAACCAGTTTTTTGCTCCCCATTATTTAATTCGATAAGATAGTAGTAAGTGGCATCAGGTAATTCTTTGCCTTTGTCAGATAGGCCATTCCACTCGTTTGAATAATTTAATTTGTGATAGACTTTCATACCATATCGGTTAAAAATGGTTAAATTCTTTACATCAAATTTATCCAAATTAAAAAAGTCATTGAGATTGTCTCCGTTGGGAGAAATTCCTTTCGGAATCATACAATTATCAATTTCGAGGCTAAAGTTACTCTGACTGGAGGTGTAACAGTTGTCATTGTTTTGCGTAACCGAATAAGTGATTGAGTAAACACCGGGTTGGCTCTCTGATAAATTGATATTTCCGTCAAGCGGACTTATGGCTAAACCTTGTGGCGTGGCACTAAAAATACCAGTTGTAGTAAAATTTAAATTTGTAGTTGGCATGGGATTAACACCCTTGCTGCAGACTGGAGAAACATAACTAAAATCTGTAACCGCATCGATAGGTTCGTCAACGATCAAATTAAAATCGGTTACCACAAAACAGCCTGTAACAGTGTTGACTAGGCGGAGATAAATTTTTTGAGGAGTAGCGGTATTTTCGAATTGAGTCGGATTTACAATCGCATTAATACCAACAATCGCTTCATTGTAGGTGGTGTAATATAAGACCTGCAGATTCGTTTGGTTGCCGATAGCGCGCGAAGTATTCTGTGTTAAATCAAAAACGGAAACGTTGGCAGGTAGCGTGGCCGCCTCACATTGCTCTAATGCGATCGTGTTTTGAATTACCGGACGTTGATAAAAAGTGGCTGTACCGGTCCAAGAAATCGCAAAGTTGCTTTCACCTACTGGTCTGTCTATGGCAATGTAATAGGTGTCATTATCATTTACGGTCATCCACTGAATAAATGCATTGCCTAAACTTCCGGGTCCCTCGCTGACGTCTGTTTCGATATTGTTCATTCCAGTGGTATTGTAACTTAAATTGGCATTTAACGGATTGGTGGTAGAGCAACGCACAGCAGTACCAATATTATTGCAATTGACGTTTGGGCCAAAGATCCAAAAATCAAAATCTACTACCAAGTCATTGCTTTGGGGCGTAATCAAAAAACCAAAAGTTCCTCCGGTTCTAATTTTAATTTTTAACCAAATACTATTGTTTTCTTGACTGTTACAGGCATTGCTACCAATTTCTTGAATTCCGATTCCTTTGGTAGTCAAACCTGATAAATTGGCGTCACCACAAATGATAATGGCATCCACACAATCATTTTGCGCCCCACTTTTAGTAGTTCCGATGACAATCAATAAAAAAACAAAAGTAATTTTTTTCATGTTCCATTGGTTATGTTTCATTATTGATGATGGTAAGGTTCATTTTTTAAAATGGTGAAGCCACGGTACAATTGTTCGATAAAAAATAGCCGAACCATCTGATGCGAAAACGTCATTGAAGATAGCGAAATTTTGGCGTTGGCTTTAGCGTAAACCGCTTCTGAAAATCCGTACGGTCCACCAATTACAAACACCAAAGTTTTAATTCCGGCACTGAGCTTTTTTTGTAATTGTTCTGAAAAAGCGAGGCTGGAATAATTTTTACCGTTTTCATCCAATAAAATTAATTGATCGGTCGCCGTTATTTTGGCCAAAATCAATTCGCCTTCCTTTTCCTTTTGTTGGTTTTCTGAAAGGTTTTTGACGTTTTTGATATCGGGAATAATTTCCAAGTCGAATTTAATGTAAAACGACAACCTTTTTTGATAGGCCTCGATCAGCGCTTGTAAATTTATATTGTCGGTTTTGCCAATGGCAATCAGCTTGATGTTCATACCATAAATTTAACTGTCTAAAAAAGAATCGGTTTTATCGTTTTTTCGGATCAATTTCAACACCAATAAAAAAATGGCGACTCCTGTAAAAGTCATTCCTACGATAAGAAATAAACTGGCTAAAGACAGTTCGTTTATTTTGAATAAAACTCCCAAAATAATGAGTATTGCCCCAATTAAAAATAAGACAAGAATTTGTGTATTTTTCATACCAGCCATTTATTCTTTAGTGCGACGGCAATTTCTCGAATCAAAAGTCCGCTCACGACACCCATAACAAAAATGGATAGAAATACGACCGCACGAACGTTTTCTGTGCCAGCAATTCGACTGTAATTTCCAATTGTCAAAAGCAGGACAACGACCAGTAAAATTCTTTTTCTTTTAGATTCCATATTTTTTTAAGTGCATTGGTTCAAATCAATTTCAAGCTAATTTAAAATAAATATCGCTGTCAACGACAAAAAACAAATAAAATTGCGGTTTACCCAACTCTCAAATAATTGTCTAAAATTGTCCTTGTCCAATTTTCAAATCCACAAAATATAATCTACTTTAGCAAATCAATACTATGTCCGATGATCAGCGAAGTGCAATTTCAAAACGAACTACAACTTATTATTCAAAATGCGGTACGCGAAGACATTGGTACTGGCGACTATAGTTCGTTAGCCTGCGTTCCCGCATCGGCTATTGGCAAGGCGCAATTGTTAGTTAAAGACCAAGGTATTATTGCCGGGGTTGAATTTGCGAAAATGATTTTTGAGTTTGTAGATCCGGGTTTGACCCTCGATATTTTTATTCCAGATGGCAGTCCAGTCAAATACGGTGATGTGGTTTTTCATGTCAAAGGTAATTCTCAGTCGATACTAAAGGCGGAGCGTTTGGTTCTTAATTCAATGCAACGCATGTCGGCCATCGCATCAAAAACCCGAACCTATGTCGCCTTGCTCGAGGGAATGCCGACCAAAATTCTTGACACCAGAAAAACTACGCCTGGTTTTCGAGCTTGTGAAAAATGGGCGGTAACAATCGGAGGAGGCGAGAACCATCGGTTTGCGCTATACGACATGGTGATGCTCAAAGACAACCATCTAGACTTTGCCGGCGGAATCACCTTAGCCATTGCCAAAACCAAAGCGTTTTTAATTGAAAACAAGCTAGATCTAAAAATTATTGTCGAAGCCCGAAACCTCAATGAAGTCAAAGAAATACTGCAGAGCAATGGCATTTACAGAATTCTGCTCGATAATTTTGATTATGAAACCACCAAACAAGCGGTGGCACTGATAGGAAATCAAACCTTAACGGAATCTTCTGGAAATATTAACGAAAACACCATCCGATCTTACGCCCAATGTGGTGTGAATTATATTTCCTCTGGCGCTTTAACCCATTCTGTTTACAACATGGACCTGAGTTTAAAAGCACTATAACTTGAGATTATAAAAGTAAATCATGTCAGCAGAAATTGAAGCGTCAATAGAAAAAATCCCACTCCTTCGCAACCTAAAGCGCGGACTCAAAAGGGTAAAGTTACCTTGGTTAAGAGGGTTGTCACTTTATGATCTGCTGGAACTCTACGGCATTGGTATAGCGGAAGGGGCGTTGACGTATCGGGCGGGTGCGATTGCATTCAGCTTCTTTATGGCGTTGTTTCCGTTTGCTTTGTTCATTCTCAATTTAATTCCTTACATTCCCATTGAAGGTTTTCAAAAAGACTTTTTGCAATTTGTTGAAGAAGGTGTTCCTCCAAATACTTATGATGCCATTGCCAATATCATCAATGACATTCTCAATAATAGCCACTCGGGCTTGCTGTCAACCGGATTTGTGCTTTCCATTTTTCTGATGGCTAACGGACTCAATGCGATTCTGGGTGGTTTCGAAAATTCAAGTCACGTATTAATCAAACGTGGATTTTTTAGGCAATATTTTATTGCCGTCGGCATGTCGCTGGTGTTATCGGTAATTTTGTTAATTACCGTGGCGATGATTGTCGTATTAGAAGTTTTTATCCAGAAAACCATTATACAAGACGTGCTGAGCGACCGCATTCCGTTACTCATTTTGGGCCGTTATTTGTTCGTTATTATAATGATATTGATTACAACATCGATACTTTTCAAATTTGGCATAAAACACGATAAAAACCGTTCTTTTATTACAATTGGTTCGGTCTTTACTACGATTTTAATTATTCTATCTTCGTATGGATTTGGTATTTGGGTCATTAAATTTTCAAAATACAATGAATTATATGGGTCAATTGGCACATTGCTGATCATGATGTTTTATATTTGGCTCAATTGCATGATTTTACTTTTAGGATTTGAATTGAACGGTTCGATCAATAAATTGAAGAAAAAAAATGAGGCTTTATAATCAGGAGCTGTTTCCTGCTGTACGCTGTATTCCCAATTTTACAAATTGAGAGATGCCGCTGCCATCAGGGCTAATACCTTTCAACTATGGATAGAAATTTTATTTGTCTCGCGTTTTTTTTGTTTACGACCTTCTTTTTTGCACAATCCCACACGGTCATCGGTAAATGGAAAACCATAGATGACGAAACGGGAAAAGCCATCGCAGTCGTTGAAATTTTTGAAATTCATGGAAAAATGTATGGCAAGGTCATAGAGATTTTTAATGTCAAACGAGATCAGAAAAAATGTGAAAAATGTCCTGGAGACGACAAAAACAAGCCAATACTAGGATTGACAGTTATCAAAGGACTCACGAAGGAGGGCAATCAATACGGCAACGGAAAAATATTAGATCCCAAGCATGGCAGATTATACAAGTGCACAATTGGTCTAGAATCGCGCGACAAGCTTAAAGTTCGCGGCTACATTGGCATTTCAATAATTGGAAGAACACAATATTGGGATAGAATTAAAGGCTAGGTCTGTTACAAACTATAATCATACACAATGAAGTTCTTCGCCGAAGTCATTTTGCCACTCTCACTTTCAAAAACCTTTACTTACAGCATCTCTGAAGCCGAATTTGAGTATATTAAAATCGGAATGCGAGTGGCTGTGCCCTTTGGGAAAAGTAAAATTTATACGGCATTGGTGATAGAAACCCATCAGAACCAACCGCTTTTGTATGAAGCAAAAGAAATACACGAAATTCTTGATCAAAGCCCCGTGGTTAACCAAATCCAGATTGCCCATTGGCAATGGATTTCGGCGTATTACATGTGTGCCATTGGGGATGTGTATCGCGGCGCTATGCCCAGCGCTTTGCTATTGGAAAGCGAAACAGTGCTCACTCAAAAAACGGACGTATTGGTTGAAGAAAGTCAACTTTCCGATGAGGAGTTTTTGATTTACCAAGCCTTACAACGCCAATCTTCGTTAAAAGTGCAGGACGTGATCGCAATATTGGATAAGAAAAATGTTTTTCCTGTAATTCAGAAGTTAATGAACAAGAATTTATTGGTTTTGCAGGAAGAAATTTCTGAAACCTATAAGCCGAAATTGATTCGCTACATCCGGTTGCATGCAGATTACGCTAGTGACGAAAGTTTAAATCAATTGCTGAACACCTTGAAGGGGCCAAAGCAAACCGAAATTATATTGCAGTATTTTCAATGTAAGGGCATTGACAAGTCGCCCATCGCCGTTAAAAAGCTAATAGAAGCGGCCCGATCTTCTTCGGCAGTAGTCAAAGCCTTAGTGGATAAAAATATTTTTGAAGAATATTATCTTCAGCAGGACCGTGTGTCTTTTTCCGGTAAACTCAAACAGGAAATTTTACGATTAAGCGAAGCACAACAGCGGGCATTCGAATCGGTCCAAACCTCATTTGACACCAAGGAGGTTTGCTTGTTGCACGGGGTGACCTCAAGTGGAAAAACCGAGGTTTATATAAAACTCATTGAAGATTATCTAAAAGAACAAAAACAAATTTTATACCTGCTCCCCGAAATTGCACTAACCACCCAGTTGGTGAAAAGATTGCAGCAATATTTTGGAAATAAAGTAGCAGTTTATCATTCTAAATACAGTAATAACGAACGGGTAGAAGTGTGGAATCAAGTGCTATCAAATTCAGACAAAGCGCAAATAGTCATAGGGGCAAGGTCGGCTTTATTTTTACCTTTTTGCCAATTGGGATTGATCATTGTTGATGAGGAACACGAACAGACGTTCAAACAGCAAGATCCCGCACCGCGTTATCATGCCAGAGATGCGGCGATCGTGCTGGCCCATAGTCATCAAGCAAAAGTGTTGTTAGGTTCTGCCACGCCGAGTATTGAGACCTATTTTAATGCAACCTCCGGAAAGTTTGGTTGGATTGAGCTTTCCGAACGCTTTGGAAAGGTAAAAATGCCTCAAATCGAATTAGTCGATTTAAAAGACAAGTATTTGAGAAAGAAGATGTCAGGACATTTTAGCGATACTTTAATTGAGGAAATTACATTGGCTTTATCTTTGGGTGAGCAAGTGATTTTATTTCAAAACCGCAGAGGCTATTCTCCAATTGTCGAATGCATGACTTGTGGTCATGTTCCGCAGTGTTCCCAATGCGATGTTAGCTTAACTTATCACAAACAGAAAAACCAATTGCGGTGCCATTATTGCGGTTACGCGATGGCCAATCCCACAAATTGTCATAGTTGTTCAAGTGTACATTTAACGACTAAAGGCTTTGGAACCGAGCAAATTCAGCAGGAATTAATTCTCCTTTTTCCGTCAGTCAAAATTGGAAGAATGGATCAAGACACTACGCGTGGCAAGTATGGTTTTGAGAAAATCATCGACAGTTTCAAAAATAGAGAAATTGATATTTTGGTGGGAACACAAATGCTAGCCAAAGGATTGGATTTTGACAATGTTAGCTTGGTCGGTATCATGAATGCCGATAATATGTTGTATCATCCCGATTTTAGGGCCTTTGAAAGAAGTTTTCAGATGATGACACAGGTGTCTGGACGTTCAGGAAGATCGGAAAAGCAAGGAAAAGTAATTATTCAAACCTATAATCCGGACCACCCTACAATACAGCAAGTTACCCACAACGATTATGTCGGAATGTATACTGAACAATTGCATGAGCGTCGAATTTATAAATATCCGCCATATTTTCGTCTGATAAAACTAACGCTAAAACACAGAGATTTTGAAAAACTCAAAGAAGGTTCGCTGTGGCTTTATCAAGTGCTGGTCCAAAATTTGAATTTCCCTGTGCTCGGGCCTGAGGAGCCTCCTGTCAGTAGAATTAGAAACGAGTATATTCGAACCATTACGATAAAAATCCCTCAGAATCAGTCGTTACAAGGCACAAAAAAAACCATCCAGAAAATACTGGATAGTTTTGATTTAGTACCGCAATTCAGAGCGATTAAAATCGCGGTGAACGTCGATTTTTATTAGGCGATGGCGAGCGCACGAACAAGATCTTCTTTCTTGTTGCGACTTAAAGGTATTTTTGTTATTCCAATTTCAGCAAATTTACTGTTAAACCTTTCGACCTTGTCAATATTGATAATGTAAGACTTGTGTACGCGAATAAACTTGTCTTTGGATAAATCGTTCTCAAAAGATTTCATCGTGGAGAGTACCAAGTTGCTATCTTCTTCGGTCACTACTTTAACATAGTCGCCAAAAGCTTCAATCCATTTGATTTTTGATGTAAATACTTTTAATTTTTTAAGATTACTCTTAATAAAGATATGTTCACCATCTTCTTCTTGATTTTCTTTTTTGAGTAAATGAAAATCCATAGCACGTTTAACAGAAGCATTAAAACGATCCAAGGCAATCGGTTTTTGTAGGTAATCCGTTGCATCATAATCGAACGCTTTCATGGCGTACTCAGCTTTAGACGTGATAAAAATGATTTGTGGTTTCACCTTTAATCCGTCTAGAAAGTCAAAACCGCTGATGACCGGCATTTCAATATCTAGAAATATCAGGTCTACGGTATGAACCGACATGCAATTTTTTGCTTCAATTGCATTTGAAAAATCACCAATTAAATGTAAATTTGGATGATTATTCACTAACTTTGCGATAATCATCCTTTGAATAGACGAATCATCTACAACGACACAATTTAGTTTCATAATTTTTTATTTATTATAGATTTGGAATGACGAAAGTAAAACGTTTTTCCAAGCGAACCTAATGTTTATCGGTTTTTTTTGCGTTTTAACGAATAAAAACGATTTTTAGTTGGATGTTAAAAATAAAAGTTTAGTTTTGCAAAAATTAACAAATAATTACATATTTATGAATCATTATGAAACTGTTTTCATTTTAAATCCCGTTTTATCTGATGTTCAGGTAAAGGAAACAGTGAGCAAATTCGAAGAATTTCTTACGTCCAGAGGAGCAGAAATGATATCAAAAGAAGATTGGGGTCTGAAAAAAATGGCTTACGAAATCCAAAACAAGAAAAGTGGTTTTTACCATTTATTCGAATTCAAAGTAACAGGTGAAGTACTTATTGCTTTTGAAACTGAATTTAGACGTGACGAAAGAATAATGCGTTTTCTAACCGTAAGCTTAGACAAACATGCAATTTCTTGGGCAGAAAGAAGAAGAACTAAATTAAAAGCACCAAAAGCGTAATCATTATGGCAACTCTACAACAATCCGCTTCAGGAAAAAAAGATGGAGATATCAGATATCTTACACCTTTAAACATTGAAACCAACAAAACAAAAAAGTATTGTCGTTTCAAAAAATCCGGTATCAAATATATTGATTACAAGGATGCAGACTTTTTATTGAAATTCGTAAACGAACAGGGTAAAATCTTACCGCGTCGTTTGACAGGAACTTCATTGAAATACCAAAGAAAAGTGTCAGTAGCTGTAAAGAGAGCCCGACATTTAGCGTTAATGCCGTATGTGGCTGATTTACTAAAATAATAAAGAAGCAAATTTATGGAACTTATATTAAAAAAAGACGTACAAAATTTAGGCTTTAAAGATGATATAGTAGCTGTGAAAGCAGGCTATGGCCGTAACTTTTTAATTCCACAAGGTCATGCTCACATGGCAACTCCTTCTGCGAAAAAAGTTTTAGCTGAAAATTTAAAGCAAAAAGCGCACAAAGAATCCAAAGTAGTAAATGATGCAAAGGCATTGGGAGAAACTTTGAAAGCTATCGAAATTAAAATTTCAGCCAAGGCTGGTGGCGAAAAACTTTTTGGTTCTATCACCAACATTGATATTGCCGAAGCCTTACAAAAGGCTGGTCAAGCGATAGATAGAAAATTCATTACTAGCGGTATCGTTAAACGTACCGGTAAGTATACCGCTAATGTGCGTTTGCATCGTGATGTAATCGTTGAATTGCCTTATGAGATTGTCGCTGAAAAAGCATAATTGTAACTGTTAATAAAAAAAATCCCGATCAAAGTCGGGATTTTTTTTATTCGTTTATGTGCCACACCTGCCGCAATGCTGAAAAAAAATATTGAATTAATGCTAAGCAGCTTCATTGAAATACACAAGACTCCTTAAAGAACAATTTGAAGAACTGCATCCTGAATTCGCTAGGTTTCTGGCTACGCAATCAATTGACAAACTAGAATGGGACCAGCTCAAGGCGGAAAGGCCTGAAGTGGCCGAACAAGAACTCGATGTTTTTTCGGATTTGATTTGGGAAGGTGTTCTTTCTCGTGCTACCTATTTGGAACATTTCTCCAAAAATCATATATTTCTTTTTCATTGCTTTGAGAATTACATAGAATCAATCATCTTAAAATCGTTTTTTAGTGATACCGATTTCATGACTAAAGACGGACTACAATTTCTTAGTGATAAGTTGTTTACCGAGGCTATCGAGCTGAAAATTGGAAAAAAAGATTTCACTGGCGAACGCAACAAATCAATTTTCGAATTAATTCAACAAGGCGCCTTTTTGAGCAACGGTCAATTATACCAACAAATTCATTCGATTATTGAGTCTTAGATTTTAACCTTAATTCCGATAAATTGGTTATTTTAGTAGACTATTAAAAACCAAATACCAACTTTTGTCTTCTATGGCTATTCAACAAACCATCCTAGAGCTTCGAGAGGAACTTAATGTTCACAACCATAATTATTACGTTTTAGACCAGGCTACCATTTCAGATTTTGAGTTTGATCAAAAATTGAAGCAACTTCAGGAACTAGAAAACGCCCATCCAGAATATTCTGATGAAAATTCACCTACTCAAAGATTAGGCGGAACTGTTACCAAAAACTTCAAAACCATACCGCATGCTCATCGCATGTATTCTCTCGATAATTCGTACTCAAAAGACGATTTAACCGAGTGGGAAAAGCGCATTCAAAAAGTGTTGGGCAACGTAGCGTTAGACTATACGTGTGAACTCAAATATGATGGCGCCTCGATAAGTATCAGCTATGAAAACGGAAAATTAGTCAGCGCTGTAACTCGCGGTGATGGTTTTCAGGGAGATGATGTGACCAATAATATCAAAACAATTAAATCCATTCCATTGCATTTAAAGGGGAATGACTATCCTCAAAAGTTTGCTGTCCGAGGCGAAATTATTTTGCCTTTTGCAGGGTTTGAAAAAATGAACCAAGAATTAGTTGAAATTGGAGAAACCCCTTATTCCAATCCGAGAAACACGGCGTCTGGAAGTTTGAAATTACAAGACAGCACGGAAGTGGCCAAACGGCCGTTAGAATGTTTGTTGTATTTTTTGATTAGCAATAATCTAACTACTGATTCGCAATTTGAAAGCTTGGAAAAGGCTCGAAATTGGGGATTCAAAGTACCCAAACAAACGCGATTGGCTAAAGGTCTCGAAGAGGTTTTTGAATTTATCGATTATTGGGATACCCACCGTCACGATTTACCGTATGAAACCGATGGCGTGGTGGTAAAAGTCAATAGTTTCCAATATCAGGAGGAGCTTGGTTATACGGCAAAATCTCCGCGATGGGCGATGGCTTATAAGTTCAAATCGGAGCAGGTCTTTACACAACTCAATTCAATTTCTTATCAAGTTGGAAGAACTGGTTCGATTACTCCTGTGGCCAATTTAAAGCCCGTTCAATTGGCTGGAACAATTGTCAAGCGCGCGTCACTGCACAACGCTGATCAAATCCAAAAACTCGATATCAGAATCAATGACACCGTTTTTGTAGAAAAAGGAGGTGAAATCATTCCCAAAATTATAGCAGTCGACTTAAGCAAACGCCTTCCAAATGCGTTACCAATCCAATATATTAATTACTGTCCAGAATGTCAGACCGAATTGATTCGGGTAATCGGAGAAGCAAACCACTACTGCCCCAATTTTTACGGCTGTCCACCGCAGATTATCGGCAGAATCCAGCATTTTATCTCCCGAAAGGCAATGGACATTGAAGGTCTTGGAGGAGAAACGGTCACGTTATTGTATCAGCATGGTTTGGTTCAAAATTATGCCGATTTGTATGAATTGACCGTAGCGCAGTTATTACCGTTGGAGAGGATGGCGCAGAAGTCGGCCGAAAATTTGGTAAAGGGAGTTCAAAATTCTAAAAACATTCCGTTTGAAAGCGTTTTGTTTGCACTCGGAATTCGCTATGTGGGGGAAACAGTAGCCAAGAAATTGGCAAAGCATTACAAAAATATTAATGCACTTGCGCAAGCTAGTTTGATAGATCTGGTTTTAGTGGATGAAATTGGCGAACGGATTGCCAAAAGTGTCATTGATTTTTTTGAAAACCAAGAAAACCTAAGCAGCATTGACCGGTTAAAAAATTACGGAATTCAATTTCAAATTATCGAAAGGATAAATCCAAATGCAACTCAAAAGCTCGCGGGTAAGACTTTCGTGGTGTCGGGCGTATTTTCTGCATTCTCGCGCGATGATTTAAAAAAAGCAATAGAAGACAACGGTGGTAAAGTGGGAAGTTCCATTTCAGCAAAGACAGATTATATAGTGGCTGGAGAAAATATGGGTCCTGCCAAGTTAGACAAAGCAAATCAGTTGAACATAAAGATACTATCGGAAGAAGAATTTATAAAACTACTTCATGAAAACTAAACAGGTCGCGTTAATTCTGTACCTCATTTCTAGTTTTGTAGCCGTGTTGGCTACAATTTTAAATCAGGAGGTTTTGATGCTTTTGGCCAAACCAACAGTCATACCCGCCATCTTATTTTATTATTTATCCACTAAAACGCAGCCTGTCAATAAGTTTTTAATTCTTATTCTTATCCTAAATTTTATTGGTGATACTTTGGTCTTATTAGAATTTGAGAACCAAACCAAAATCATCATGGTTCCTTATTTTTGCTCTTATTTAATATTCCTTAAACTTGCCATGGACGATGTCAAAAAGATGGGATTTAATAGCCTAGGAATATTGATAACCTTAACGGTATTTTCATTTTTGATGTTCATCATGTATTCTTTGATTCAGTTATTTATCGATATTCATAAAGATTTGGTAATACCGGTTGTTATTTACGGTATCGTGTTGGGAAGCTTTTGTGCGCTTGCGTCTTATTCTTACTATGTAAAAAATGCTGTTTTTGCATTTTATCTTTTAACGACCGCAATGTTGAGTATCATGTCGGATGTTTTTTACATCATATTCAATTTTATTTTTCATTTCCCCGCTTTAAATTATGTCGAATTTGCAATCCAATTACTGTCATATATTTTTATGGTGAAATACTTTATTTCAAAAGAAACTCGCGTTGAACTTAATTTAAATTGAATTGTTTTAAATGTATCATTCCAGTAAATTTATTGTATTTTTAGCGCTATTATTTATTAAAAAAACGAGTTAGGAAATTAATTGTATGAGCGACTTTTTAACTTTTTTCAAAGGTTTTGACAAAACCAAGCTAACCAATCCTTTAACCATAGCTTATTTTTTATTGGCATTTATTGAAGTGATTGCAGAGTCAAATAATGACATTGCTTTAATAAGTATGACCAAGCCTTTTTTAATGCCAATACTCGTTGGCATCTATTGTTGCTCTTCTAAAAAATATAATTTTATTTTCATCTTTTCATTACTATCATTATGGATTGCCAATGTTTTATTCATTTCTTTGGCTGTAGATACCGTCTTTATTGGCACCTTATTCTTTCTTGTCAACCGTATTTTAGTATTTTATATTGTCGCTAAAATTTCGAAATTTCCAGGTTACCTGCCGTTAATTATTGGATGTTTGCCATTTTTTGTGGCTTATCTGGTGGTAGGGAATTTAATTTGCAACGAATTGGAATCGCAATTTACCCTATTTGTAATCAGCGGCATAACGCTGATCTTGTATGGAGGCTTCTGTCTTGGTAGTTACATCTTAAAATCGACCAAACAAAACAATTATTTGTTGGTGAGTACTATTTTTATCACTGTAACACAATTCATTTTTGTGCTTAAAATATATTATGCCACTTACCATTTTTTAAGGCCGTTGGGTATGATTTTATTTGTGATCGCGCAATACCTGCTTTATCATTTTATCCTAATGGACGAAAGAAGAAAAAGACGATATAAATTAGAGAAAAGCATGAAAAAGGAAATTTTATGATTAGTAAACACCCAATTTGCGCATGAGGTTTCTAAATAGCAATCGCAACGTAGTTTATTTATTAACCGGCATCTATTTTTTGATGCTGTTTACTGAAGTAATAGCAGAAGTACTGATACATTTACCGTTAATTATCTTTACCAGAATTGCGACGCCATTATTGTTAATTTTAATTTATACAGTCAATTCAGAACGCAAAAACCCATTGTTTTTTTTCATACTCATTATCCTGCTATTAAGCAATATTCTATTTTTTTATAAAACCGCACCGCTTTTCTATTTGGGAATAATTGCGTTTATCATTCAGAGAATAATTATGGTGGTCTTTATTTTTAAATTGCTTTTAACTAAGAATTATCAGATATTTGTATTAAGTACAATTCCCTTTTTGATCATTTTCTTGTATCTCATTTTAATTACAGGCGAAATTTCTATGATAGAATTCAGTATATTAGTAATTCAGAGTTTGCTAATCTCATTACTAGGAGGCCTCGCGGTGAGTAGTTATATTCAAATCGACAATCGGGCAAACTCTTGGCTGCTCATAAGTACGTTGTTGTTTATCGGACTTCGATTTGTACTCTTTATTGAAAAATATTATTTGTCAATCATATCGCTTTCCGTAATTAGTCCGATGGCGGTAATTTTAAACTTTTTCGCTTTTTTCGCTTTTTATAAATTTGTAATAGCGGCTGAGCAAAACGAAAAAACGGATTTGTATTTTCCGACTTAGTCATTAAAAGTGAAGCTATCCAATCCAGATCGACTCGAAAAAAACACCACCAAAATTTATTTTGCAATCACAACTATTCTTGTTATTGCGGAACTATTTCAGCATAATACGTCGGTGTTGGTGTTTAAGCCACTCCTTATCCCGCTATTGATGGCGTTGTATTTTTTTACTTCTAAAGTCAAAAATATTTTTTATTTACTGTCGCTTTTTTTTGCGTGGGGTTCCAATATTTTCCTTTTGTCGAGCGCACAGGAGTTTTTGTTGTATGGTATTTTAACTTTTATGGTCTACCGAATTTTGACAATAGTCGTTGTTGTAAGGCTGATCGGAAAACAACCTTTTTTGCCATTTATCATTGCCTGCGCACCGTTTCTTTTTATATTTTCCTGCCTGATAAATTTAACGATGAGTTCGCTGTCGACCAGCTTTTATCCAGCAATAGTTAATGGAATATTGATTTCCATCCTCGCAGGAATTTCGTTATCCAATTACATCATGGATGACAACCGAGTTAATTTTTGGCTGGCATTGAGTACATTGTTCGCGGTAGTATTGGTTTTTTTATTTACGATACAGAAATATTATTTAACAAATGGTATTTTTCAACCTATGTCAGCCTTGATTTTTGCAGTAATGCACTATACTTTCTATAAATTTGTGCTAGAAGCAGAGCGAATAAAAAATTCCGAATCTTTAAACAGTAATTGATTTTCCTGCCTTAGATCGCGCGGTATCGGAATCCAAATAAAAATCAATTCTTCCCAAATTAATACCGTAGCAACCCACCTGATTGATCAAAACGTCCTTATCCTCGGCATTTTTTAATACTGTTGGTTTGTCAAGAAAAGTGTGGGTGTGGCCTCCGATAATCAAGTCGATATCTTTGGTGCGTGCTGCCAATTGCAAATCGCAAATTTTGGCCGGATCATTTTTATACTCATAACCAATATGCGATAAGCAGATTACCAGATCGCATTTTTCTTGCTGTTTTAAAATAGATGACATATCTTGAGACACGGCAACTGGATCGTTGTAAACCGTTTCTTTATAATTTTTTTTATCCACTAAACCGTCCAACCCTACCCCCAAACCAAAAACGCCGACCTTGATACCATTTTTATAAAAAATCTTGTAGGGTTTAACCAATCCGTGCAATACAGTATTCTTAAAATCGTAATTTGCTGATACAAAATCAAATTTGGCATGAGGCAATTGGGCGTAAAAACCTTCAATCCCATTGTCAAAATCATGATTTCCGAGCGTAGCCAAATCATACTGCATCATGCTCATCAATTTAAACTCGAGTTCCCCTCCGTAATAATTAAAATAAGGAGTGCCCTGAAAAATATCTCCTGCATCAAGCAGCAACACATTTGAATTTTCTTTGCGGATGCTTTCAATCAGCGCCGCTCGTCGCGCTACGCCGCCCATATTCGGATTCTTCGGATGGTTTGGCGGAAACGGATCAATATAACTGTGCACATCGTTGGTATGCAAAATAGTCAAATGCTTGGTTTCAGTTGTTTTGAAACTACTCATTGATAAGCCCAAACCCACAAATGCAGTGGTGGCGGCTGTCTTTTCTATAAATGCTCGTCTTTTCATTTTTGATAAATATTAACCTTGATTTTAGAACAAAATTGCTGTAAGTTCAGGAGCTGTTCCGGCTGTTCGTTCTATCTTTACTGGCGAACCCCGCCAGTAAAGGATGTCACTGCCATCAGGGCTAGGGGTTTATTATTTTTCGACAAAAATTCTTTTATCGAGAACAACGGGCAACGTATCCACTTCTTTAAAATAATCAATTAAAATATTTCGAAGCTTGTAATCGAGATCGTATTTCTGAACTCCTTTTTTGAAGAAAACCATATTGTCCCCTCCATTTGACAAATAATCGTTAGTGCCTACATAATAAATTTTATTATTGTCCAGCGGTGCGCCTTGAATCAAAATGGTTTTGGGCTCGCTGTTTTTATCAATAATAAAAGTCATTCCAGTCAATGGATGCGGTTTTTTTTCTTTAATGATGTACTGAATCATTTCCATGATTTGTTCGCCTTTGACTGCAACAACCACAAGACTATTCTCAAAAGGCATGATTTCAAAAGCTGTTCTTGCAGTTACGTTGCCTTTGGGAATAATTGATCGGATGCCGCCGTGGTTGAGCAAAACCAAATCGATCGATTTCTTTTCACGCGCCATAAAAATGGGATTGCCTTTTTTCAGCACGACATCAGCAAACAAATTTCCGATCGCAGATTGCCATTCGCCGCTTTTGTCTAAAGTTTCGGGAGCATAAGCCAGGACAGTGTTTAAATCCTGATCGATCCGCTCGCGGTAGGGTTTGATAAAATCTTTAATTTCGGAAACTTCGCTATTTTGATCGGTGATGGGAATTTCTTTTCCTACAATTCGACTAACATATAATTTTTGCTGACAGCCCGAAATACCTAGCGTAAATGTTAAGAATAAAACAAAATACTTTATTCCAACACTATAGTTTTTTAGATTTACCATCCCAACATCGGCTTATTTAATTAAATTTGTAATCCAAGTAAAAGTACTATGTTTTTAAATTACTTAAAGAATTTTTTTACTCAAAAAATAGTTAAGAAAAGTTTATACAATGTAAAGCCAACATCTGCAAATAAAACAATACAAACAGTGGGTATTGTTTTTGACGAAAGTTACTTTTATGAGCGAGAAGCCTTGGTGCAGGAGTTGGTTCTGAACGGAATACAAGAAAACAACATTAAAGTATTGGTTTTTAAAGACAAAATTAAAAAAAATGAATCGTTCAGCTATCCTACCTTTAGCCATAAAGATTTGAGTTGGACTGCTACCTTTGACAAATCGGATGTAAAGAATTTTACAGTTAAAAAATTTGATTTGCTTATCAATTATTACGATACTGAAAAGGCGGCGTTGTTGTTGGTTTCTCATCAGTCCAAAGCCAGTTTCAAGGTTGGTTTTGCTTCTATTGATAAAAAAATCAACCACTTTATGATCAATACCCGTGCGGAGGATTATAAAATTTTTGTGGACGAATTGTTCAAATATCTTAAAATTCTAAATAAAATATAACATGCAATCACTAATTGGAACCGGAGTAGCATTGGTCACCCCGTTCAAAAAAGATTTTTCGGTAGATGTTGAAGGGCTAAAGAAAATTGTTCAATATCAGGTGGATAACGGTATCGATTATCTTGTTATTCTGGGTACTACCGCTGAAAATGCGACCTTAAATACAGCCGAATGTGAACTCGTAATCCAAACCGTGGTCGAAGCCAACCAAAGAAGATTGCCTTTAGTGCTTGGCGTCGGAGGAAACGATACTGCGAAAGTGGTAGCAGAATTGAAAACGAAGGATTTATCTCAGTTTGTCGCTGTGCTTTCTGTTTCGCCTTATTACAATAAGCCTACGCAGGAGGGAATTTATCAGCATTTTAAAGCCATTGCCGAAGCTTCACCCATTCCAATTATTTTATACAATGTACCTGGCAGAACCGGAAGCAACATTTTGCCGGAAACCGTGATTCGGTTGGCAAACAATTTCAAAAACATTATCGCCATCAAAGAAGCAGCAGGCGATATAGTGCAAGCCATGCGATTGATTCAACAGAAACCAAAAGATTTTATGGTCATTTCTGGGGATGATATGGTCACTTTGCCGATAATTTTGGCAGGAGGGAGTGGCGTTATTTCGGTCATTGGAGAAGGTTTTCCCAAACAAATGTCTGGGATGGTTCGTCTCGGTTTAGAGCACAGAGTAGCCGAAGCGTATGCGTTGCATTATCTTTTGGCGGAGGGCATTGATTTAATTTTTGAACAAGGAAATCCCGCAGGAATAAAAGAAGTCTTTAATTCATTAGGTCTAGCAGAAAATACGGTTCGATTACCACTGGTTAAAGCCGATGAAGATTTGGCTGCTAGAATCGACCAATTTGTAAAGAAAATCAAGAATTCTTAAGCCAATACCAAAGCATTTTTTTTGCTGAAATATATTTTGTAGTAGCTAAATTAATAACTAATTTCGCAGTTGGTTTTTGAAAGCGCAGGTAAATCAACAAAACCAAACCTAACAATGAAGAAATTTTTATCAGTATTGCTCATCACCATAGTGTTTTGTTCTTGTAGCGAATACCAAAGCGCTCTAAAAACAGAAGATGTGGCAGTAAAGTTTGATGCCGCCGTGAAGCAGTATGAAAAAGGAAAATACAATAAGGCGATACGATTGTTCGAACAAATAGCGCCAGCTTTTCGCGGAAAACCTCAAGCAGAGAAAATGTTTTACTTATTTTCGCAATCTTATTATAAAACGCAACAATATTACTTGGCTGGATATCAATTCGAAAGTTTTGTATCAAGTTATCCTAAAAGTGAGAAAATTGAGGAAGCATCATTTCTGGGTGCAAAAAGCTATTCTAAACTTTCGCCCGTTTACAGTTTAGACCAGACCGATACAAACAAAGCGGTGAGTAAGTTACAGAGTTTCATCGATACCTATCCCAATTCTGCCTTTCTTACTGAAGCCAATACCGTTTTAAAATCGCTGACCGACAAACTCGAGAAAAAAGCGTTCGAAATTGCCAAACAATACAACACCATTTCCGATTATAAAGCAGCGCTCGTAGCATTGGATAACTTTATTGCTGATTACCCTGGAACGATTTACAAGCAAGAAGCCATGTTTTATAAGTTTGATTCTGCTTACCAGTTAGCTGTTAACAGTGTGCCTTCCAAAATGCAAGAGCGACTCAATGCGGCCAAGTTGATGCACGCTACGTTGGTAAAAAATGAAATTAGTGTTGCGCGCAAACAGAAAGCAGATGTGATGCTGGCTGATATTGAAAAAGATTTACAACAATATTCTAAATAAATAAAGTCATGGATTTAAAAAAGACGAATGCTCCGGTGAACACGATAACCTACAACAAAAGCGTGATTGAAGAACCAACCGGAAATGTGTATGAAGCGATAACCATTATGGCTAAAAGAGCAAATCAAATCAATTCTGAAATTAAGAAAGAGTTGACAGAAAAACTAGAAGAATTTGCTACTTACAATGACAGTTTAGAAGAAGTTTTTGAAAACAAAGAACAAATTGAGGTCTCTAAATTTTACGAAAAATTGCCTAAACCACATGCGTTGGCTGTTCAAGAATGGCTTGATGGTAAAATCTACCACAGAGACACCAATAAATAAGCTGTAGCATGTCAGTTTTAAGCGGAAAAAAAATAATACTGGGAATTTCTGGTGGAATTGCCGCCTACAAAACTGCCGCTTTAGTCCGACTTTTTATCAAAGCAGGTGCGCAGGTTCAAGTGATTATGACACCTGCAGCCAAAGACTTCATTACGCCGCTAACGCTATCTACACTCTCTAAAAATCCCGTGCATTCTAGTTTTTATAACGAAGACGAAGACAATGCAGTCTGGAACAATCATGTGGAATTAGCGCTTTGGGCCGATCTCTTGGTTATTGCCCCGGCTACCGCAGGTACATTATCAAAAATGGCCAGTGGTAATTGCGATAACTTATTGATTGCTACTTATCTGTCTGCCAAATGCCCGGTTTATTTCGCACCGGCCATGGATTTAGATATGTACAAGCATCCCTCTACACTTGCTACTTTTAACGCCTTAAAGCAATTCGGCAATACCATCATCGCTGCAGAATCCGGAGAACTTGCCAGCGGTTTATCAGGAGAAGGTCGTATGGCAGAGCCCGAAAACATCATTTCGTTTCTCACCACAGATTTAGAGCGACAATTGCCATTGAAAGGCAAAAAAATCCTCATTACTGCCGGGCCAACATACGAATCAATAGATCCCGTGCGTTTTATTGGAAATCATTCTTCTGGTAAAATGGGTTTTGATATTGCGACCTGTGCGGCTGAAAAAGGAGCGGAGGTAATTTTGGTGACCGGTCCAACCCATTTGCAAGTCGAAAATGACGGAATACAATTGATTCGCGTGGTGTCGGCCCAGCAAATGTATGAAGCATGTCACAACCATTATGATCAGGTAGATGTAGCCATAGCTGCTGCTGCTGTAGCCGATTACCGGCCCAAAAACATTGCAGTTCATAAAATAAAAAAGGCAACGGAAAATATGACCATAGAACTTGAAAAAACTGTGGATATTTTAGCGTCTTTGGGAGCATTAAAGAAGCAGCAGTTTCTCATTGGTTTTGCGCTGGAAACACAAAATGAAATAGAACATGCCAAACAAAAAATTGAGAAAAAAAACCTAGATTTGATTGTATTAAATTCGCTTCAAGATGAAGGTGCTGGTTTTGGAAAACCAACTAATAAAATTACCTTTATCGATAAATCATTTGCTGTAGAGCCGATGGAGTTAAAGTCAAAAGAAGCCGTCGCTATTGATATTATTAATAAAATAATTGCACACTATGCCTAAAATCATCGCTTTTTTATTGGTGTTATTTTTCAGTTATGCCCAGGCGCAAGAACTCAACTGCACTGTAAAAGTCAACGCAGATAAAGTAGGAGGAACCAATACGCAGGTTTTCAAGACATTAGAAAAATCTCTTAGTGATTTTGTCAATAAAAACAATTGGACCTCACAGGTATACAAAAATAACGAGCGCATCAACTGTTCTATGTTTATAACCGTTTCCGAATACAATTCCGGACAATTTTCTGCCACAATTCAAGTTCAGTCGTCGCGCCCGATTTTTGATTCGACCTATTCTTCACCGGTTTTTAACTTCAATGACAAAGACTTTAATTTTGATTATGTAGAATTCCAAAATTTGACTTTCAATCCTACCACTTTCGAATCTAATTTAATTTCGGTGGTGGCCTTTTACAGCTATCTTATCATTGGAATGGATGCAGATACCTTCAAGCCGAAGGGAGGTGATCAATTTTATGCTTTAGCGCAAGAAGTAGTCAATGTGGCTCAAGCCGGCGGATATAAAGGATGGAGCCAAAACGATGGCAATCAAAACCGGTATTTTTTATCCAACGATTTATTTTCTGAAACCTACGCCCCATACAGAGAAGCGATGTATAAATATCACTTTCAAGGCATGGACAGCATGAGTAAGGATTTAAAAACCGCCAAAGAGAAAATAAAAGTTGCCATAGCCAAATTATCAGAATTGCACAAAGTGCGGCCTAATGCTTTTTTAACTCGGGTGTTTTTTGATGCAAAATCGGATGAAATTGTTTCGGTATTTTCGGGTGGTCCAAAAATTCCTATTGTTGATTTGGTAGAAAATCTGAACAAAGTTTCTCCGCTAAATTCAAGCAAATGGGCGCAGATTAAATTCTAGCATTGACATTAAAAATGATACGTTTCCTTAGCGATCTTAACTTCTTTCTCAATACATGATAACGTCACTCTCAATCCATAATTTTGCTTTAATAGAAAAATTGGTTATTGATTTTTCGGGCGGTTTTTCGATTATTACTGGTGAAACTGGCGCAGGGAAGTCTATTTTGTTAGGTGCATTAGGATTGGTTTTAGGGAAACGTGCCGATTTAACTTCCTTAAAAAACAAAGAGGAAAAGTGCATCATCGAAGCCCATTTCGAGCTGTCAAATTACCAGTTGAAACCTTTTTTTGAAGACCGTGATCTCGATTATGAAGACGATACAATTATCAGACGCGAAATTCTGCCGTCAGGAAAATCGAGAGCTTTCATAAATGATACTCCGGTAAACCTTCAGGAATTGCAAGAACTGGGCGTGTTTTTAATTGACATCCATTCTCAGCACCAGACGCAAGAATTAGCGGAAGACCAATATCAGTTTCAAATTATCGACGCCATTGCTTTAAATAAGGATTCAATTAATCAATATAATCATTTATTAAAGGGCTACAAAAAAGATACTGCGCAACTAAAGGCTTTAGAAATGCAATTCGAAAATGGCCGCAAAGAACAAGACTACCATTCTTTTTTATTAGACGAATTGGTCGCAGCACAATTAGAATCTGGAATGCAGGAAGCGCTCGAATTGGTTTATGAACAGCTCAATAATGTTGAATTAATTAAAGAGAATCTTGACAAGTCGCTCTCCATTGCAAATGATGAACATATTGGACTGCTGCAACAGCTAAACGACGTAAAGTTGGCGCTACAAAAAATCGCAGGATTTTCGTCAGCGTACCACTTGTTATCAGAACGTGTCAGTATCATATCCATTGAGATGAACGATATTGCACAAGAGATAATCCATCAGTCAGAAAATTTATCGCAGGATCCGCAACAATTGGAATCGGTAAACGAAAAATTGCAACTCATTTATCACCTTCAAAAAAAACACCAGGTTGCCACGATTGAAGAATTACTTTCGATTCAGAGCAATTTAGAACTGCAGGTAATCAATGTCGATGCTATTGAAAGCCAAATTACGGCGCTTCAAAAAGACATCGACATTTCGCAATCAGAACTAAATAATATAGCCGGCGTGATTCACAAGAAACGCGCCCTTGCCATTCCGGTATTAACCGAAAAGTGGATCGCTATATTGGCCGATTTGGGAATGCCAAATGTTCGTTTTAATATTGAATTAAAACCCGTTAACCACTATCTGGCTAATGGTAAAGACGAACTGCAATTTTTATTTTCAGCCAACAAAGGATCTGAGTTTGGCCTGCTGAAAAAAATTGCTTCTGGAGGAGAAATGTCAAGAATCATGTTGGCCACCAAGGCAATATTGGCAGCGTATTCTAGACTGCCAACGATTATTTTTGATGAAATTGATACTGGCGTTTCAGGAGAAATAGCGAACAAAATGGGAGAAATTATGAAAGCGATGAGTTTGCAGATGCAGGTTTTCGCCATCACACATTTGCCACAGATTGCCGCTAAGGGCACTACTCATTTTAAAGTATTTAAGTCGGTAGTTGGAGCCTACACCCAAACGGAATTAAAAAAATTATCAGCCGAGGAACGCGTGGTGGAAATAGCACAAATGCTCTCAGGAAGTATCGTTTCTGATTCGGCTCTAAACCACGCAAAAGCTTTGCTTAACTGAAATAATATTTATATTTGTTTTGTTAAAAAGATCAGTTTAAGATATAAAACCAACGAATTAAACATACTATGATTATAGAACCAAGAATGCGCGGATTTATTTGTCTGACGTCTCATCCAAAGGGATGTGAGCAGAATGTTAAAAATCAAATTGCTTATATAAAATCAAAAGGGTTAATTAATGGACCAAAGAAAGTGCTGGTAATTGGTGCTTCAACCGGATTTGGTCTTGCCTCGAGAATTACGAGTGCATTTGGCTCAGATGCAGCAACCATTGGCGTTTTTTTTGAAAAACCACCTACCGCAGGACGAACGGCTTCTCCTGGCTGGTATAATTCGGCAGCTTTTGAAAACGAAGCCCATCAGGCGGGTTTGTATGCCAAGAGTATTAACGGCGATGCGTTTTCTAAAGAAATTAAAGCGCAGACACTCGCCATGATCAAGGAAGATTTGGGTAAGGTAGATTTGGTGATCTACAGTTTGGCGTCGCCTGTGCGGGTTCATCCAACAACTGGAGTAATGCATCGTTCTGCTTTAAAACCCATAGGAAAAACGTTTACCAACAAGACGGTAGATTTTCATAGCGGCGTCGTTTCAGAAATCAGCATCGAACCTGCCACCGAAGATGACATTGCCAACACGGTTGTAGTTATGGGTGGAGAAGATTGGGCCATGTGGATTGCAGCGTTGAAAGAGTCAGATCTTTTAAGCGATGGTGCTACCTCGGTGGCATATTCCTATATTGGGCCAAGTTTGACAGAAGCGGTTTACAGAAAAGGAACAATAGGCCGCGCAAAAGATGATCTCGAAGCGACCGCTTTTGCTATTACCGACACCTTGGCCGACATTAACGGAAAGGCATATGTATCAGTAAACAAAGCATTAGTAACCCAAGCAAGTTCTGCTATTCCTGTCATTCCGTTGTATATTTCACTGTTGTATAAAATCATGAAAGAAGAAGGCATTCATGAGGGTTGTATCGAACAAATTCAGCGTCTGTTTCAAGAACGATTGTATGCAGCCGGGGAAATTCCGACTGATGAAAAAGGTAGAATTAGAATTGATGATTTAGAAATGCTTCCGCAAGTACAGGAAAAAATTGCTGGACTATGGACGCAAGCGGTAACGGAAAATTTAGAACTTATCGGCGATTTAAAAGGCTACAGAAAAGATTTTTATCAATTGTTTGGTTTTGATTTTGAGGGAGTGGATTATAAAGCCGATGCAGATGAAATGGTACACGTGCCAAGTATTGCCTAGTTTTTTTAAATGTATCAAGCAAAATAGATCAGATGTATAATTTACTCAAAGGCAAAAAAGGGATTATTTTCGGAGCATTGGATGCGAATTCAATTGCTTGGAAAACAGCAGAAAGAGTCCATGAGGAGGGCGGTATTTTTGTTTTGACGAATGCTCCGGCATCGATGCGCATGGGAACAATCGAACAATTGGCGAAGCAAACGGGCTCGCAGGTTATCCCTGCGGACGCTACGTCAATAGAAGATCTTGAAAACTTGGTCACCACAGCAATGGATATTTTAGGAGGAAAGATCGACTTTATACTGCATTCGATTGGTATGTCTGTCAACGTCAGAAAAGGCAATTCCTACACCAACCAAAATTATCAATATACCCAAAAAGGTTGGGATGTTTCAGCGGTTTCATTTCATAAAGTAATGCAGGTGTTATATCATAAAGATGCGATGAGCGAGTGGGGGAGCATTGTAGCTTTAACTTACATGGCGGCACAGCGGGTTTTTCCAGATTATAATGATATGGCAGATAATAAAGCTTATTTAGAATCGATTGCCCGAAGTTTTGGTTATTTTTTTGGGAGAGACAAAAAAGTCCGTGTCAACACCATCTCTCAGTCGCCTACGCCAACAACCGCCGGTAAAGGTGTTAAAGGGTTTGATGCCTTTATTGCGTTTGCGGATAAAATGGCGCCCTTAGGAAATGCGACGGCCTTGGACTGTGCCAATTACACCCTCACGTTATTTTCTGATTTGACTAAAAGAGTAACTTTACAAAATTTGTACAATGATGGAGGATTTTCAAATATGGGCGTCAGCGAAATGATTTTAGATAAATTTGTAGAATAATGCGTCAATTTTAACACAAGCAAAACTCGAGTAAATTTTTTATCTCGGGTTTTTTTTTACCTTTATGCAATATTAATTAATAACTTACATTATGAAAAAATTTACTTTAATTCTTCTTTGCGTTTTTGCGTATGCGATCCAGGCGCATGCACAATTCCCGGCTCCTTATTGTGGGCCATTAACAAATACAAGCGGTACAGAGCCCATTACTTTAGTTAATTTCGCAGGAATCAACAATACAACGAACCCAGACATTGGAGCAGTAAATCCGGCACACGAAAATTTTACAGCAATTGTCGGAAGCGTTTTTGCGGGAAGCACCTATGCTATTACGCTAAAAGGGAATACAGATGGTAACTACAACACCAATTTATCTGTATTCATTGATTGGAATCAGAATAATGTTTTTACAGATGCTGGAGAAACTTATGATGTCGGAAGTATTTTAAATTCTACCGGAGTGGATGCGGTGCAATTGGTGGGAAATATTTTAGTTCCGTCGACTGCACTTCAAGGGAACACAAGGATGCGCGTAGTGAAAAGATACAATACTTCAACGACTATTTTTCCAACTTCCTGTCAAGTGGGAACTGGATTTGGACAGGCGGAAGACTATACTGTAGCTGTTACAGTGCCTTCTTGCGTTGCGCCTTCTTTAGGGTTAGCTACAATAACTTCCTCCACAACTGCCGATCTTTCATGGACATCGGGTGGTGCAGCAGATTCGGAAATAGTAGTCCAAGAGGCAGGAGTGGGAGTTCCCGCTGCAGCAGATAATACAGGTGTTAATGTTACAGGTTCGACAACATATGCCGCTTCAGGATTAACCGCCGCAGCAGCCTATGAATTTTATGTTAGAGCCGAGTGTACAATCGGTTCAAGTTTTAGCACTTGGTCAGGTCCTTACGCTTTCAATACTACTTTAATTCCAGGTTGCGCTACGCTAGTTTCACCAGCCGATGGTGCAACGGGAGTTGCTATAACTGGAACCCCAGCAGGCGTGCCTTTATCGTGGACAGCCCCGACGACTGGTGATGCGCCAACGGGATACAATATTTATTTTGGTACGGATCCATTGGCACTTCCTTTACTGGGAAATACTGGTGCTTTAACAGTAAATATTACAGGAATTGCATTCAATGTCGTTTACTATTGGCAAGCAGTCCCTGTGAATACTGCAGGCGAAGCCCCAGGTTGTCCGGTTTCTAGTTTCACTTCCCAATTGTCTCCAGGTTTTTGCCTGTCGGGCGCACTTTACCCAGCATTGACTTTTACACCTGCAATATGTGATGGTACAACACCAAATAGTATTGCCTTAGATTGTTACGCAAACGAATATGCAAATGTCAATGTGGTTTCTGGAGATACATATCGATTTGTGAGTTCGGTAGCTACCGATTTTATTACAATTAGTTCAGATGCAGGCGCAACGGCTGTCGCATATGGAACAACGCCTTTAACTTGGACAGCCACAGTCACTGGCGTGATTAGATTTTACACTCACTTAAATGATCAGTGTATTGGTGAAGCGGTAAACAGGGAAAAATCAGTGGTTTGCGGAATCATACTCGCCAATGCAACTTTTAATGTATCAAACTTTAACGCTTTTCCAAATCCGGTAAAAAATATGTTAAATTTATCGTATGATAAAAATATTTCAAATGTGGCTGTATTTAATTTGTTGGGTCAAGAAGTGATTTCAAAATCCAACAGCACCAGAGAAGTCAAGATCGACCTATCTCAACTGGCAAATGGAACATATATGGTAAAAGTTACCGCTGACAATGCTGTGAATACGATTAAAGTAATTAAACAATAATTATTTACACCCGATATTAAAAGCCACTCTCGAGTGGCTTTTTTTTATTGATAAGGTCGCGGCATTGTATTTTTTAGTACTTTAGAAAAAAATTAAAATTATCCCTTGATTTATGAAAAAAACTACGCTGTCAATTGTGTTATTTCTTTTTGGAGCAGTGCAAATTTATGCCCAATCTGTATCAGGTTATTTGTTTACACAATCATCGGAAGGTTACTCGCCTGTTTTGGGCACCATCTCTTCCGCCAATGGTGATGATGGCGCTCAGAACGCACTTGCAATTGGTTTTGGATTTAATTATGCGGGCACATTTTACAATACCTTTAGCATTAGCACCAATGGTTGGATTCGTTTAGGAGGAGATGTAACTGGAAACTCGTATACCAATGTTTTATCCAACGCGAGTACTCAAAGTCCACTCATTGCTGCATTTTGGGATGACCATAACCGAACAACTGGATCCATTCAATATGCACTTTCGGGAACAGTGCCCAATCGAATTTTAGAGATCGGCTGGGATAACATTAATCTAGGCAACGGAGGAAATGTGAGTGGAACTGCTTTTGGTTCTTTTAAGATGCGATTATATGAAAATTCTGGACAAATTGATTTTGTCTACGGGCCCACCATGAATTATATCGCAGGGGCTTTAACTGCTTCGATCGGTTTGAATGATTTAAATTCCTTTCTGAGTGTTTCCGCCTTGTCATCCATAGCAACAACCTCAAATACCACCGCCAATAATGGCATAACGGGTACGCAATTTTTAATAGGTCAAAAATTCACATTCATCCCGCAGCCCCAATGCAGTGGTACACCTGATCCTGGAAATACCGTTTCATCTTCTGCTTCGGTTTGCAGTGGCGTCGATTTTAATCTTAGCCTGCAAAATGCAACAACTGGTTTTGGAGTTACTTATCAATGGCAATCTTCTGGCGATGGCATTAGTTTTACAGATATTTTGGGAGCGACTTCTCCAAACTTGACTACGAATCAAACTACGGAAAATACTTACCAGTGTATTGTAACCTGCGGCGGTGTTAGCACCACCAGTAATGTGTTACCAATTGGCATGATTAATCCTTCGCTTTGCTATTGTTTTCCAGGTTACACCAATGGCAAGACAGACGGTGATTTAATTTCAAATGTCGTCATTACCGGCACAACATTGGCCAATAATACCGGAACTGCCCCGGTGAATCCCTCTTATACTTATTTCACTGGTCAATCTAATTACACGGCAACGTTGGAGTCTGGTTACTCCTATCAAATGAACGTTACAGTGGGAAGTTATCAAGACCAAAATGATGCAGTCTGGATTGATTATAATGACGATACAATTTTTAGTCCTGAAGAAAGAGTCGGCTATTCTGAAGCTATTCCCTCTAATGGAACTGGCATTTTTATTATAACTTTAGCTTGTGATGCTCCGGCAGGACTTCATAGAATGAGAATTAGAGACGTTTGGAATACCGATGCTCCTACAATTGATCCTTGTGCCAATTATGGTTATGGAGAGACCGAAGATTACGATATTACAATTGTCACCGCGCCAGGTTGTCAAACACCATTTGGCTTAGGAACGGTGACTGTAAACCCTACAATTGCAGAATTGAGTTGGGCGACAGGTTGTGATCAAGTTTCATGGGACGTGCACTTGACTTTAACTGGTGGCGGTTTGCCGTCGGGAAATCCTTCGAATCCAAATGTTATCAGTACGCTCGTTGTTTCAAATTTACTGCCTGCTACGACTTACGATTTTTATGTAAAAGCTACTTGTCTAACCAATGGCGAAAGTGATTGGTCGGCACCATTCACTTTTACCACTTTACCATTGGCGGTGGCAAATGATGACTGCGCGACAGCCATTTCATTGACTCCAGGAAACAATTTCCAAGAATTTGCGGTAATAGCGACGAATGTTGGGGCGACCAAAACCATCGGAGAACCCAATCCAACTTGTGCTGTTTTCGGCTTTGGCGGGGATGTTTGGTTCAGTACCGTAGTACCCGCAGATGGAAATATTACTGTTGAAGTGCAGGCCGATCCTGGCTCATCACTATTGGACACAGGATTGACCGTATTTACCGGAAACTGCGGAAATCTTACTACAATAGGTTGTAGCGATGATGAAGGAATAGATGCTTACTCTAGATTGGATTTGTCTGGGTTAACGCCCGGAGACGTCATCTATGCACGAGTTTGGGAATATGCCAACGATGCTTTTGGAACCTTTCAAGTGTCTGCCTGGAGTACAACACTAAAAACCTCAGCTTTCGATGCCGGTTCTTTAGAAGTTTTTCCAAATCCTGTAACTGACATTTTAAATCTATCGTATTCACAAAACATTACAAATATCGAAGTGTACAATTTATTAGGACAGCAATTGATCAGTAAAAGTGCAAACTCAAATCAAAGCAAAGTCGATTTGAGTTCGCTACCAAAAGGAACATATCTGGTTAAGGTTAGGGCAGACCGTCAGCTAAAAACTATCAAAGTAATTAAACAATAACCAGCCATCATTTTTAGAGTAAAAGCCATCTTTGTGATGGCTTTTATTTTTTATAAAGTTTATATTTGTTAAAAATTAATCTATGTTTTTTTCATTGATCATTCCGGTTTTCAATCGTCCAGATGAACTGAGAGAACTTCTGGACAGTTTATCACATCAGGACGGTAAGAAAGATTTTGAAGTGATAATTGTTGAAGACGGATCCTCACTTTCGAGCGAGGCAGTTGTTGAAGAATACAACGTAAAATTAAATATTTCGTATCATTTTAAAGAAAATTCAGGACCTGGCGATACCAGGAATTTCGGCATGAGGAAGGCCACCGGAGATTATTTTATTATTTTCGATTCTGATTGTATCATTCCCCCAAACTATTTGTCTGAAGTTACGAAAGCATTACAAAATCAGTACGCGGATTGTTTTGGGGGTCCAGATCAGGCAATGGAATCTTTTTCAAATGTTCAAAAAGCAATAAATTTCGCCATGACCTCTTTCCTAACTACCGGTGGAATTCGTGGCGGTTCTGAAAGTATTAATAAGTTTCAACCCAGAAGTTTCAATATGGGATTGTCTAGAAAGGCGTTTGAAATGTCAGGCGGATTCGGAAACATACATCCTGGAGAAGATCCAGATCTGTCCATAAGATTGTGGAATCTGGGTTTCGAAACCAGATTATTTTCTGCAGCGTATGTTTACCACAAACGGAGAATCAACTGGGCGAAATTCTCTGTCCAAGTCAACAAATTCGGTAAGGCACGTCCGATATTAAATGGCTGGTATCCGAAATACAGTAAACTGATTTTTTTTTTCCCATCACTTTTTATTATTGGCTTTTTTGGCGCATTGGTTTTGGCGTTGTTTGGTCAGAGTTTGTTTTTTAAATTGTATCTGGGATACTTTGTGCTTTTACTTTGTGTGTCAGGTTTTCAGCATAAAAGTATTTCAATCGGCTTCTTATCGGTGATCGCTGTATGGAAACAATTTTTTGGATACGGCATCGGCTTTATTGAGTCGACCATTAGAATAAATCTTCTAAAACAGGAACCTCAGGACGCTTTTCCTGAATTATTTTTCGGTAAATGACAAAGATTATTGGACTGACGGGAGGTATCGGGAGTGGCAAAAGCACCTTGGCTAAATATTTTAATTCTAAAGGCATTCCGGTTTATATCTCCGATTATGAAGCTAGAAAAATCACGGAATATCCCGAAATCATTGAGCAAATTAAAAAGCTATTTGGCGCTGAAGTTACTGACGGCAATATATTAAATAGAGCAAAGTTAGCGCAACTTGTGTTTAATGACGCTGAAAAGTTAGAACAGCTCAACGGTATAATTCACCCTGAAGTTAAAAAAGATTTTCAAAACTGGCTCAAAAGGCACACCCATCATGCTTTTGTAATTAAGGAAGCAGCTGTACTATTCGAAAGTGGCGCCTATAAAGAGTGCGACAGCATTATCACCGTTATTGCGCCGATGCAAACTAGAATTGACAGGGTAGTGAAGCGCGACAAAATCAGCGTTGCACAAGTGATGGAACGCATTAATAATCAGTGGACCGACGAAGAACGCCTTTCAAAAAGCAATTTTGTTATTGAAAATGACGAAATCAAACACGCATTAAGGCAAACTGATGAAATCTTAAAAAAACTGACAATTCGATAAAATTACCCATAGATGTTAATGTTTGGTTAATCTATTTATCGCCTAAATGTTAAAATGTTAACTTTGTTAAGATGAATAAATTGTTTTTCCGATTACTGGTATTGCTAATGAGTTTATCCTTGATCGGGATAATTTTGGTACAGGTATATTGGTTTAATACTTCTTTCAAAAATAATGAAGAGCAATTTCGATTTCATGTCAAGCAAGTTATTGGCAATGTAGCCGATAAACTACAGAAAGAAGAAGCTTACAGTTTTATTGATAAGTATAAAAAGCTAAAAGATAGTATTGGGAAAGAGCCTCAAAAAAGTGATTTTCTCGAATTTGGTTACTACCAAAGAGATTCCCGTACTAATGAAACCATTATCTATTCGAATAATATTATTTCTGAAGATTACAATATTTCATCCTCGTTCTTTGATAAAAAAATTGACAGTCTCAAATTTAAAAATTTCTCCTCTAAAAGAGTAACCGAAATTTACAACAATGGAAATATTGACAATTCAGCGATTCAGCAAAAAGTGGCGCCTGATGTTAAAATAAAAAAAACTGTAAAACTCGATATTCTTGACAATGCTCAGTTCGAGATATTTTTTAAAGATATTGCAGCAGCAAAGCCATTACAGGAACGAGTTTCAAAAGAAAAATTACAGCAACTTCTCTCCAATGAGCTCGATGAATATGGCGTAAAGACTCCTTTTGAATTCGGTATTTACAGCAATTCGTTGGCTACAAAAGTGCAATCAGAACGGTTTAGATATGACAAAAATGATACCTACACTATTCCGATTTTTACGGACAATGAAGGAAACAACAAATACCAGTTGCTGGTTTGTTTTCCGCATAAGGAAAAATTTTTATTCTCGGAATTGGTTGGGATCACAATATTGTCTATCGTTTTTACATTAATTATTATTATTGCCTATTCTAGTGCGTTAAACCAATTAATCATACAGCGTCAGATTTCTGAAATTAAAACTGATTTTATCAATAACATGACACACGAGTTTAAAACGCCTATTGCTACGATAAACTTGGCGTTGGATGCAATTAAAAATCCAAAAGTTATTGATGACAAAGAAAAAGTGCATCGTTATCTGCAAATGATTCGCGATGAAAATAAAAGAATGCATGCACAGGTCGAAAATGTATTGCGTATCTCAAAACTTGAAAAGCGAGAACTGGAAATTAATAAAGAGTCTAACAATATTCACGAAATTATTGACGAAGCTATAGAACATATAAATTTGATAGTCGAAGACCGTCGAGGCACCATAACCACCCATTTTGAAGCCAATAGAACAACCGTATTGCTAAACGATGTGCATTTTACCAATGTGATCGTTAATATTTTAGATAACGCGATAAAATATTCTCCAGAACCGCCACTGATTGATATTTTTACTGAAAACGTTAAAGATTTTGTAATTGTAAAAATAAAAGATAGGGGAGCAGGAATGAGTAAAATAGCTCAAAAGAGGATTTTTGAAAAATTCTACAGAGAGCATACCGGCGATTTGCACAACGTAAAAGGTCATGGTCTCGGATTGGCGTATGTTAAAAGAATAGTAGAAGATCACAATGGGCAGATTTTCGTAGAAAGTGAAAAAGGAAAAGGAAGTACATTTATCATAAAAATACCACTCATAAATTAAAATATATATGGAAACAGAAAACAAAAAGATTCTTTTGGTAGAAGATGACCAAAATTTCGGTGCAATACTAAAAGATTATTTAACCTTAAATGATTTCGATGTTACTTTGGCAAAAAATGGAATGGAAGGGTTTGAAAAATTTAAAAAAGACACTTATGATCTGTGCATTTTAGATGTCATGATGCCTTATAAAGACGGCTATACTTTGGCCAAAGAAATTCGCGAGAAAAACAAAGAAGTACCTTTGATTTTTCTCACAGCCAAGTCTATGAAAGAAGATGTGCTGAAAGGCTATAAAGTAGGAGCTGATGATTATCTCAACAAACCATTCGATTCCGAAGTATTGTTGATGAAAATCAAAGCCATTATTCAACGAAAGGCATCAGACGTGAAAACCGACCATGTTAAATTTGAATTCCAAATTGGCAATTTTCACTTGAATTCGAAATTGCGGTTTTTAACGTTTAAAAAAGAAGAGCCCATCAAATTGTCGCCAAAAGAAAACGAATTGTTAAAAATGTTGGCCGTTTACGAAAATGATCTGATGCCCCGTGAGCTGGCACTAACTAAAATTTGGCGAGATGACAATTATTTTACTTCCAGAAGTATGGATGTTTACATCGCCAAACTCAGAAAATATCTCAAACCCGATGATGAAGTAGAAATCTTAAACATTCACGGTGAAGGGTTTCGATTGGTAGTGAAAAATAAAACAGTAGAATAAGCTAGAAGCTTCGGGAAACCGAAGCTTTTTTTCATGTCGTTTTCTGTTTGCGTCGCCACCTATATTATTTACAAAAAAATGAAAATAATTTTTCACTGCAAACTAAATTTATTAAACTTCTAACAGAACGATAGCGAAACAAGTAATTCGTTTGCGTGGCCACAATGATCTGTTATTTCCATTCTAGTTCCAAGGCAAAACAGTTTTTTCCTTCGTAAATAACACAAAAGTAGGTCGGTATGAATTCCATATTGCTTCTCAATTCAACGATTTCATGCAAACTTAACTCTCGTAAAAAATTCATGTCAAAGCTTTTTATTTTTTGACTGAGTAGGTGATGTGCTTCTAAAGTATCGAGACACCACTCCAGGTATTTTACATTATTAACGTGATTGACAATATCTAAATCGGATAAAACGACCTTGTGTTTTTTTACTTTTTTCGTATCTCGGGCTACATTGATACGCGAAAAACTTTTCTCGGTAGCCTTATTCTCAGGAAAACTTTTAAAATGTCCATGTGGCAAAGCTAGGGATTGTGCTTTACGTAGTTGCGTATCAAAAACAGCCCAATAAGTAGTAGCACCTACAATTTTTTCATCGTTCAAATACATTTCAATATTACGAATCGAGCGTGCACCTTGCAAATATTCGATCCAAGTTTTTATTATAACTTTGTCTTGCCACTTTGGTAAAGCCTTAATTTCGACGCGAATTCTGCTTAAAACCCAAGCTTGATTGTGTTGTTGCATATCGTTAAAGCTCAAACCCCCTAAAATGGAATGTTCTGCTGCAGTCAACTGCAACAAATTGCACAAATCAACATATTTTAAATAACTGTTTGGCGCGCATTGGGTAAAATTGATTTCCCATTGGTGGGAATAAACCGATGTAAAATTTTCAGCAATTGGCATGAACTTTTAATTTATGTCGTTGGAAATTACCTTATTCGTAAGGATCTGTTTTAATGTTGATTGACTCTAGAATTAATGTAGGAAAGTATTTCGTGTTTTTTGTCATCTTGTAAATCAAACCATGTCACATTCTCCTTTTTTTTAAACCACGTTAACTGTCGCTTTGCAAACCTTCGTGTATTTTTTTTTATCTCATCAACCGCATCTCGCAAAGAAAGTTCTTTATTAAAAGAAGCAAACAATTCTTTGTAACCTACGGTTTTCATGGCATTTAATTCCTTAAATTCAAAAAGCCTGCGGGCTTCTTCTTCTAAACCGTCTGCCATCATTTTATCGACGCGTTGGTTGATGCGCTCGTACATTAGCGACCTTTCGGTTTCTAAACCGATAACGATAGGCGTAAAATTCCGTCTATTTTCCGTTTGGTTTAAAAACGTAGAGTAGGGTTTTCCGGTGCCGACACAGACTTCAAGAAAACGCATTAAACGCTGCGGATTTTGCAGTGTTTGTGGATTCTCTAGTTGCAATTTTTCAAAATAGACAAAGTCGAGTTGCCGCAACTGATCTTGAAGATAGTCAATGCCGTGCTGCAGGTATTGTGCGGCAACATGTTGGCGGACGGCCGGGTCGATTGTAGGGAAATCATCAAATCCTTTTAAAATGGCATCGACATAAAGACCTGAACCACCTACCAAAATCAAAAAATCATTTGTCAAAAATAGTTCGTCTATTCTGACTAGCGCCTCTTTTTCAAAATCGCCTACAGTGTAAGCTTCGAAAATAGATTTATTCTGGATAAAGTGGTGTTTTGCGGTTGACAGTTCGCCAGCATTAGGTACCGCGGTGCCAATATGCATTTCTTTAAAAAACTGTCGACTATCGCACGAAATGATTTCGCAATTGAAATGCTGCGCAAGTTCAATACTCAGTGCCGTTTTGCCGATGGCTGTGGGACCTATGATCGTGATTAGGTATTTCATTATATATGTATCGACAAAGTGGATTGGTTACTTTATACTTTCAATTCAGGCAATTAGCCCCGATAGTAATGAAAATCCTTTTGGAAGCGAAGTTGCTTTACAAAAGCAACGCCAAAAGATTGCAATGAATAGCGGGAACAGCTTCTTTATATTAAAATTCCAAAACCTTTAAAAAATTACTTTTGCGCAGATGATTTTGAATAATGGTCCTCGAATCGCGGTTGCTTTCCATTGGAATTAGTATATTTTTTAAAATTTCGATATTCCGAATCTGGTAGTTTAAATCATAAAAAGTGTAGCCAATATATACGCCATTTTCTATAACTACAGCGCTTCTTTCATTGATATTTCTGCCCTTATCCATCAATATCATATTTTTATTCTCAAATAAAATTTCGGATATAAACTGTTGTACACGAATATTATAATTCTCATTACTTACTTCACCAATACACGCTCCGTCACATTGTTTTGATGCAAATTGAAAACAACTAGTTTTGGATGTATCGAGTCCGATTAATTTGGCACATAATTTATAACGTAAAGCTATTTGTAATAATGCATTTTTACCTTCTTGAAAATTTGAAAACACCGTCAGTTCTTTTTTTCTGCGATCTGTTTTTTGTAACGCTAAATTGAGGTAGCCCTTGCGATCAGCCTGAGAATATAGCGCCCAGGGAAAAATATTTTTGCGTTGTGAACGGTTGTACAACGGTTGATTGATTTTAATTTCTTGACTTTCCTTTAAAAGTGCAATAAGTTCGCTGCCGGTTTCTTCAAAAGTTACGGCAAACACTTCGAGCTGAATTTTCTTGCATTTGTTTGAAGTTCCCGTAAAATGCTGGTTGAGGCGTTTTTTAATGTTGCGACTTTTGCCAATATAAATTATAGTTCCGTCTTCGCGATGAATGTAATATACACCAGTTCGGGAAGGTAAATTTTCTACCAGGTCGAGTAATTTTGGCGCAATTCCTTTAATGACTTCACTTTGAATCAGTTCTTTTACGATGACTTTTTCCAAATCCTTATCTAAAAGCATTTTAAAAAGTTTTACTGTAGCCATCGCATCTCCGCTGGCTCTGTGCCGATCGGCCATCGGAATGCCCAACGCCCTGACTAGTTTTCCGAGGCTAAACGAAGTCTGTTCAGGCATTAGTACTTTTGCCAATTCTACGGTACACAGCGTTTTGGCTTCGAAAGTGTAACCAAGTCGACGGAATTCGGTGCGTAAAATTCGGTAATCGAAAGAGGCATTGTGGGCAACTATAATGCAGTCCTGAGTCATTTCAATAATGCGTTTAGCTACTTCAAAAAACTTTGGAGCCGATCGCAGCATAATGTTATTGATTCCGGTGAGTTTAACAACAAAAGGTTGGATTGGAATTTCTGGATTGACCAAACTAATAAATTGGTCAATTATTTCATGTCCGTCGAATTTGTAAATTGCGATTTCAGTGATGCCTTCTTCATTAAATTGCCCTCCTGTGGTTTCTATGTCGAGTATTGCGTACAAATCTAGGATGTTTATTGTGGTTGAATGCGCGTCAACTTTTTTAATTTTAAAATTATCTTGAACCAAATATACTACTTCCAATCCGAACCATATTGCTTCCCGCTTCAATAGCCCATTTATAATCGCCCGACATTCCCATAGAAAGTATTGAAATATTGCAATTGAGGTTGTCTGAAGCTTTGAGTGTGTCAAAAACAGATTTTAAATGACAGAATTCCTTTTTGATTTGAGCTTGGTCGTTGGTAAAAGTAGCCATTCCCATAAGGCCCATTATGCAAATATTATTCATGCTTTTAAAACTTTCCGATTGTAATAGATCTTGTAGTTCGCTTTGATCGAGACCAAATTTAGTTTCTTCCTTAGCAATGTGTATTTGCAACAAACAGTTGATGGTGCGGTGGTATTTTAAAGCTTGCTTGTTGATTTCTTCCAGTAGTTTTAAACTGTCTACCCCATGAATGAGCGCAACGTACTCGGCCATAAATTTCACTTTATTAGATTGCACGTGTCCGATCATATGCCATTGGATATCCTTTGGCATTCGATCCCATTTCTCGGTCATTTCTTGAATTTTATTTTCCCCGAAAAGGCGGTGTCCAGTGGCATAAGCCTCCATCAAATCAGCGATAGGTTTCGTTTTGGAAACCGCAACCAAAGATACTGAAGGGGGTAACGTCGATTTTATGGTGATTAAATTTTGAGAAATAGACATGGGTTAGTAATGTTTTTAAAGTTCGTAAATAACCAAACCGCTTCTAAACTTAGGTTCGATATAAGTGCTTTTGGGTGGCATGATCAAGTTGTGGTCTGCCAATGCTTTAATTTCGCTGATTTCAGAAGGAAATAACATAAAGCCCAATGCAAATTCACCTTCATCAACCACTTCTTTTATGGTCACTACAGATTGGTTTCCGGGAATATAATCGATGCGTTCGTCATTGCGCAGATCGGTGATCCCTAATATAGGCTGCAGCACCTTTTCGTATAAAATTTGCGCGTCTAAACTTTCCAAAACCGATTCAAAATTGTTTTCATCTTTGAGAATCAGGCTGTAAAACTCACCATCCAAATACATTCCGAATTCATATTTTTTGGTGGGCTTCCAAAGTTCTTGTGCTTTGTTTTTGATCCAAAAGGATTTTGACAAGGCTTCGATAAAATTTTCTTTTGAATACGAATTTAAATCGCGGATGATGCGATTGTATTCGTAAATTTTGACATTGCTTTCGGCGATTAGAAAGCTCATGAAAGCATTTAGGTTTTGATTGCCAGAATCTTTGTCTTGTTGGTATAACAATTCTGCCGATGCCGAACGATGATGACCATCAGCAATGTATAGATCCCCTATAATTTCAAATTGGTTTTGTAGCCATTCTATTTCATCAGCAGTTTCTATTTTCCATAAAGTATGTTTTTCTTTTTTTGTCGTTGAAAACTCATATAATGAGTTACTTAGCCTTTTTTTGGAAATCCATTGGTTTAACTCATTATTGTCTGGATAAGTCACCAAAACTGGCTCGGTGTTAAAACCGGTCTGGTGCAAATAATCTTTAAATAGCGCTACGCGATACTGCAAAGTGTCTTCATGTTTCTTTATCGTATTATTTTGATAATCTTCGATAGTGGTACCTGCAATAATTCCAATAAAAGTTCGGTTTTTGGATTGGATTTCATACAAATAGAAAACCGGCGTTTCCTCCTGTATAAGGATGCCTTCTGCTTTAAAATCGTTGTATTTTTGAGCCACCAATTTAAAACGTTTTTCCAAGCCAATTTTCTGTTGGTTAACATAGGCCGGATTCAAAATATGCAAAAATGAAAACGGATTGAAGTCGAGTTGCGAGGCCAATTCAGCAGCAGCATATTCATCATACGATCGCGAAGTAACAAGACTCACTTTATCGAGGGTAGGACGGACTGCTTTGAACGGAATGATTTTGCCCATATTTTATTAAGGTTCAGATAACCTACAGTATTTAATTATTTTTCAATGGTTTGGAACATTTAAGAAAAAACTTTTGCAATCTTGTCTGCCTTTTTACTTTCGCTGTAATCGTAGAATCCTTCGCCTGATTTAATTCCTAATTTTCCTGCGCGCACCATATTAACCAATAGCGGGCAAGGGGCATATTTTGGATTTTTAAAACCTTCGTGCATCACATTTAAAATAGCGAGGCATACATCAAGACCAATGAAATCGGCGAGTTGCAAAGGTCCCATCGGTTGTCCCATTCCTAGTTTCATCACGGTATCAATTTCATACACACCGGCAACCTGATTGTAAAGCGTTTCAATAGCTTCATTGATCATCGGCATCAAAATTCTGTTGGCTACAAAGCCAGGATAATCGTTCACCTGAACTGGGGTTTTTCCCAATTGTACGGCTAGATCCATGATAACTTTTGTAACGGCTGCTGCCGTATTGTAACCTCGGATGATTTCTACCAATTTCATTACAGGTACCGGATTCATGAAATGCATGCCAATAACCCGCTCCGGATGAGCCACTACTGCACCAATCTGAGTAATGGAAATGGATGATGTGTTCGTGGCAAGAATAGTGCTGTGCGGACAGACATCATTCAATTGTTTAAAAATATTCAATTTTAAATCGACATTTTCTGTCGCGGCCTCGATAACAAGATCTGCTCCAGCCACGCCATCTTTGAGGTCGGTATAGGTAATGATGTTGCTGATGGTCTTGAATTTGTCTTCTGCTAAAATGGTTCCTTTTACAACCATCCGATCTAAATTGGCGGCAATGGTTGCCATACCCTTATCAAGTGATTTTTCTGAAACATCAATTAATTTTACGGTAAATCCGCATTGTGCAAAGGTGTGTGCAATTCCGTTGCCCATTGTTCCGGCTCCGATTACGGCTATATTTTTCATTTTTTAAAAAGAAGTTAAGGTTTTATTTTTTAAAACAATCAATAATTTGTTGCGCTACTCGTAATGCTTCTGCTCCTTGTTCTAGAGTTACAATTGGAGAAGTGTTGGTATTGATGGCATGGGCAAAAGTTTCCAATTCATCTAAAATGGCATTGTTCTGTCGTACTTCGGGATTATCGAAATAAATTTGTTTTTTGACACCTTCCGCATTTTGTAATATCATGTCGAAGTCGCCAGGTATTTCTGGTGCATCTTTCATTTTTACAACTTCACATATTTTTTCTAGAAAGTCAACAGAGATGTACGCATCTTTTTGAAAGAAGCGGGACTTCCGCATGTTTTTCATCGAAATTCGGCTCGCGGTTAAATTGGCCACACATCCATTTTCAAACTCAATACGGGCATTGGCAATGTCGGGAGTATCGCTAATGACCGAAACTCCGCTAGCATTAATGTTTTTTACTTTCGAATCTACTACGCTTAATATGGCGTCAATGTCATGAATCATCAAATCTAATACTACCGGAACATCGGTGCCACGCGGGTTAAATTCGGCGAGTCGATGTGTCTCTATAAACATGGGATTTTCAATCATATCCTTTGTTGCCAGGAAGGCAGGATTGAAGCGTTCTACATGACCGACCTGTCCTTTAACCTTGTGTTGTTTCGCTAAAGTGATGATCTCCTCCGCCTCAGCCACCGTATTGGAAATGGGTTTTTCTATAAAAACGTGTTTACCCGATTTGATGGCAACCTTGGCGCATTTGTAATGAGAAAGGGTAGGCGTTACAATGTCAATCACATCGACGGCACGAATAAGCGTAGCAATCGTGTAAAATTGCTTGTACCCAAATTCTTGCTCAATTTTTTTTCCACTCTCTTGATCTTCATCATAAAAGCCTACAAGCTCATATTTTTCAGATTGCTGTAACAATCGAAGATGTATTTTCCCAAGATGACCAGCACCCAAAACGCCGACTTTTAACATAAAATGTATTTTTTATTTTATAACAATTCGGCCTTTGGCCTAGCGTCAACAAAAATAGGAATTAAATGAGAATGAAAAATGGCGAATATGCAATAATTTAGGAAATTTAAATATTAAATTCAATATTTAAATCGCTTTAACTTTCTTATTTTTACCGGATAAAATCACCTTTAGTTTGAAAGATACAGCCAAGCATCAAGGACTTCGCAATCAGTTGGTAACCATTTTAAAAGAAAAAGGAATTACTGATGCAAATGTTCTGGAAGCCATTAAAATAATTCCGCGCCACCTGTTTTTAAATTCCAGTTTTGAAGATTATGCCTATCAAGACAAAGCATTCCCAATTGGAGCAGGCCAGACAATTTCACAACCTTACACCGTTGCCTTTCAAAGCCAGTTACTAGAAATAAAAAAAGAACATAAAATTCTCGAAATCGGCACCGGCTCAGGCTATCAGACCGCAGTATTGTGTTTGATGGGCGCTAAAGTGTATAGTGTCGAGAGACAGAGAGAATTATTTAAGCAAACATCAACATTGTTGCCAAAAATAGGAATTCGTCCCAAACATTTGTCTTTTGGTGACGGTTACAAAGGTTTACCAGATCATGCCCCTTTTGACAGTATTATTGTCACTGCTGGAGCGCCTATAATACCAAAACCGTTAATGGCACAACTCAAGGTAGGCGGAAGATTGGTAATTCCGTTAGGCGATGAACATCAAATTATGACCTTACTAATCAGAAAAAACGAAACCCAATTTGAAAAACACGAATTTGGGGAGTTTCGTTTCGTACCTTTATTGGAAAATAAAAACTAAAAATGAAAGAAAAATTACTCTTTGCTTTATTATTTCCACTATCAATTATTGCGCAAGGTTATACTAGTTATTTTACCGGAAATACCAACAATGTTACCAGAACAACGACCGCTGGTTTATGTTTAATGGGTGGTGCAACAGAACATGACAATGCCATGCGATGGCTGTTGGAAAGAGCAAATGGTGGTGATGTTGTGGTGCTGCGTAGTTCAGGCGGTAATGGTTATAACGATTACTTGTATTCCGGACTGGGCGTCAATGTAAATTCAGTAGAAACCTTGGTCATTACCTCAATTGCAGGCGCTACAAACCCGTATGTTTTGGATAAAGTGGCACATGCTGAAATGATTTGGTTTGCCGGCGGCGACCAATACAATTATGTTTCCTATTTCAAAGACAATGCACTTGAAGATTTGATCAACCAACATGTCAATTTGAAACTTGCGCCAATAGGAGGTACGAGTGCCGGCATGGCAATTTTATGCGGAAAGTATTTTTCTGCCCAAAATGGTTCAGTGACTTCGGCGGAAGCACTATCTAACCCCTATAATTCAAACATAACATTAGGAAACAATGATTTCTTAAACATCCCTTTCATGGAAAATGTTACCACAGATACCCATTTTGACAGTCCGGACAGGAAAGGAAGATTGACAACCTTTCTCGGAAGAATTGCAACCGATACGAACTTGCGGTCTTTTGGAGTTGCGAGCAATGAATATGTTGCCATTTGCATCGATGCAACCGGCAAGGCTTCGGTATTTGGTGATTATCCAAATTATCAAGAATTTGCTTATTTTTTGCAGTCTAGTTGTCAACCCGAATTTGTCCCAGAAGCTTGTCAATCCGGCTTACCGTTAATTTGGAATCGAGGAGGAGAAGCCGTAAAAGTGTATAAGGTGCCGGGTACGATGAATGGTACGAATTATTTTCAATTGTCAGACTGGCAATCTGGTTTTGGAGGTAGTTGGGAGCATTGGTCTGTGTCAAATCCGGGAAATGTGGCTCAGACTGCGGGAACTTCACCAATCTGTGCCCTGAGAACAGAGGAATTTACAACAAGTGAAATTTCTATCACGCCTGTGCCTTTTGACAACCAAATCACTATTGAGGGTTTGCAAAAATCTATTATTAAAATTTACGATAGCAATGCCAAATTGATTTTTGAAAAAGAAGGCAGTCAGAAGGAAACAATAAACACCGTTTCTTTTCCTTCGGGCGTATATGTCGTTGCAATCAATATTGCGGGAAGAATAATTACAAAAAAGATCATTAAGCATTAGTCGCTTACTTTTTTCGCAAAGTTTCCATCTTGTTTCTTAAGACATCCATTTCTTCAAACAGCGTATCAATCGCTTTTTGATTGGGTCGTGTTGCTGTAGGATTTAATTGTTGTACCGCAGCCTCTAAAGCCTCAAGTCCAAGCGCTTCTTCCGAAACCAAGCGAAGCACTTTCTCTTTAAGCCATAAAAGCACAAGTTGGTCTTGGTCAATTTCATACAGGTTGGCCAGTTGAATAAGTTGTGATTTTGTCGGAATTCTTTGTCCGCTTTCAAATTTACTGATTAAGGCACCATCAATTTTTAAAAGCCTCGCTGTTTCAAGTGTTTTTAATCCCCTGCACTCCCTTGCACTTTTAAGTAATGCTTTCATTTAACCCGCTTTATGAATTTTTTCAAAAAATTTAATTGAAGCTTTTTTTGATTCGATCTAAATCTCTTTTGGTGTCGTTCTCTTTAAGCGATTCGCGTTTGTCGTAGGTTTTTTTACCTCGGCAAAGTCCAATGTCCAATTTTGCCATTCCCTTCTCATTGGTATGCAGTTTAAGCGGGATAATCGTTAGTCCTTTGGCTTGAACGCTTTTAAAAAGAGTTTTTAATTCTTTCTTGTGGAGTAAAAGTTTTCGCTCGCTTCTCGCTTTGTGGTTGAATTGATTTCCAAAAGCATATTCTTCAATATAGGTATTGATTGCAAACAGTTCGAGGTTGCTAAATTCGCAGAAACTTTCCGTAATATTTGCCTTTCCTAACCGAATTGATTTTATTTCGGTTCCGGCCAAAACGATTCCGGCGGTGTAAGTCTCGAGAATTTCATAGTCGAACCGGGCTCTCTTATTAAGTATATTGACGATTTTTAACATAAGACCACAAAGGTATGACAAAATGTTAGTGCAATTATTTAAAATAAAAAACATTGATTAGAAATTGGTCAAGATGCTTAATTTCAAAGTCTTAAAGTAATATAACAGCCAATATCTATTTTAAAAATAGTCGAAAAATATTTTAAAGTTTTATAAGTTATAAGTTCTTTGATTGTGCTTTAGAATGTGAATATCGAATTGGAAGAGAGGAGAAAACATTTAATTTACAGGTGATTGACTGCTTTGATATCTGCAATTTATCAATAAATTCATCTTTAAAAGACCAATAAATAATATTAAAAAGCAAATCATTTAATTCCACCCCGCAGGTTAGGTATCGTATTCTGAAAGCGTGAAGGAGGCATCAGAAACTTGGCTTATTGTCATAAAAGAGAATCCAACATCGGGAATCAATCTAACACACCGACAAATGGAACGACTATGAATACACACAAAAAAAGTCCAGATAATAACTATGTTAACCGAGCGGTATAATCTTTAAATACTCAAAACTCCACGAAATAAACATCAAGACGATCACACCAAATTATCGCCATCGAAGAGTTTAGAGAATACCTAGGCCTCAAGCCTGAAGTTGTCCGCAAACAAATGCTGTAATTATTACCATTGTCTACGTTTTTGGTTTCAGCCTGCCGTTTGGCTGCGCGTCGTAGAACCGAGTCTACCGAAATTCGCGGATTTTCGCAAAGCAGAACGCGATAGCGAGGACTTTCAATCCGTACCTAGTAAACCTGAAATTTGCATTTTAATGATTTAATTTGGCACGGATTGAAAGTTCGGGCCATCGTTCGGATACTCCCGATGTTAGTTTTACCTAAAATTGATTACCTTGGTTTTATGAAAAAAACAATTACACTATTCTTTATTTTACTCACTATACCCTTTTACTCGCAATGGGTAGAACAAGTTTCAGGCGTAACGGAACCATTAAATGATGTGTACTGTATTGCCCAAGAGGTGGTTGTCGTGGTTGGGAACGCTGGAACCATCTTAAAAACGACAGATGGAGGTGCCCATTGGAATCAAAAAATGTCAGGTACCACGCGAGATCTGATTAAAGTACAATTTGTGAACGCCAATACAGGCTTTGCACTCGGCGCAAACGGTAGCGTCCTGAAAACAATAGACGGTGGTGAAAATTGGTTTGCCGTTAATAATGGCGGGGATACAAATTTTTATAATTGCGGACTGTCAAGCGTAAGTGAAAATGTAATTTACATTTGCTCCGACTACTGGATTAAAAAGAGTACCGACGGGGGCGCTAATTTTGAATATGTAAATTTTCCATTAGACCAAAATATAGAAAACTTGCAATTCCTTGACGAACAAATAGGCTATGCGTCCGGGCCCAACACATTGTGGAAAACAATGAACGGCGGCACTACATGGACACTGATAACTAGTGCTTATTCCATTGGCGCTTTTTTCTTTCTTGATGCTGATACAGGTTTTATTTACACCATGAGCAACGGTATTTATAAAACGACTGATGGCGGCGCAACTTTTTTATACGTCGGCTATTCTGAAGGTCAGGTACAGGACCTATTTGCGTTGAACGAAAATGTCATCTGGGAAATTAACGGCATCTTTTTATTGTGCGGATGCCCGCCTGCTTACTGCGTTACAAAAACGGACATCATGGCAAGCCCGCAAAACCAGCAAATAACGAACTGTGATGTGGGAGGGGAGCTAGATGTCGAGTTAAACGCCATTCATTTTGCAAGCGATACAAAAGGGTATATGGTAGGTTATGCGAGCTACACGGGGACCATGGGGCCAGCTGTTGTTATAGGCGCTATTTATAAAAATACTACAGGGACGATGCTCGATGTCAGTAAAGCGGCTACAAATGATGCGGTTATCATTTATCCCAATCCTGCTTCTGACCAGATAATTGTCTCTTTCACTGAGCAGGTAAACCAGCCATTTTCTGTAGAAATTACAAACTGTTTGGGCGAGAAGGTATTTTCTAAATCCTATCAGTCAGAAAGTGCCGCAACAATTGAGGTTGCCTCTTTTTCAAAAGGGATTTATTTTGTAATAATTGTGCGTCAGGAGAAACGACTAGTACAAAAAGTAGTTATTGAATAAGAGGAAATAATGACGAAAACGCTAATCCTTTACTTAGTCATATTCTTTACCACGCTCGGCCTCTCCGCTATTTACCCGAAAGAATACTTTACTTGGTTTCTCGAAGTCGTTCCCGCCCTCTTTGGTTTTGTGGTTTTAGTAGCTACATACAAGCGGTTTACATTTACAAATTTTACGTATGTTTTTATCCTTTTGCATGTGATTGTTTTATTTATAGGAGGCCACTACACCTATGCTGAGGTACCATTATTTGACTGGATTAAAACGGTTTTTCACCAGTCGCGAAACAACTACGACAAGGTGGGGCATTTCGCGCAAGGGTTTGTTCCTGCAATGATTGTCAGGGAGTTGTTTATTCGTAAAAAGGTGGTTGCCCACCACGCCTTTTTCAATTTTATTATTGTAGCAATCTGTCTGGCTATTAGCGCAGCCTATGAATGGATTGAGTGGGGCGTTTCTATTTGTACCGGCGATGGCGGTGATGCTTTTTTAGGAACGCAGGGCTATGTGTGGGATACACAATCAGATATGCTTTATGCAACGATAGGCGCTGTAACAATGCTAATTTTATTAAGTAAAAAACAAGATAAAGCCATTCAAAATTTAAAGATGTAACCGGTTTAGATTTATTCGGTGCGCAGCGGTAGACCAATAAAAAAAAAACCACCCGAAGGTGGTTTTTTTAAAATTTACTACAAGCCTACATTATTTTTTAATGACTTTGAAAGTTTGTAATCCACGATCTAGGTGTACTTGTACCAAATAAGTACCGGTGGGGAACCTAGATAAATCGAGGTGTTCTTCAAGACTATGGCTTTTTGCCGCATACAAAATTCTACCCAACATATCGATTACAGTAATATTGGTCATCGGTTCGCTATGGACAATGGTCAGAATATCGGTCACCGGATTAGGATACCATTGCAGCTGGTTTAAAACAAAAGCATCCGTGGCCAAACAATTGCCCAGTGTTAGGGTTACTGCGAGTCGGCTCGGACTTTCACAAGACCCTACTGTTTGAGAACCGTAATAGGTATTGCCTGACACCAACACAGTCGCATTTGAAATCACATTACCGCCGGTTAAGGTATCATACCACACGAGATTGGTACCATCAGCTGCTATGAGTCCGACCGTTTCTCCGGCACAGAACGTCTGATTGTTAAAACCACCAGGCGCCGCAGTAGGAACTATCGATGCAGTAACCGCTACCCTTGGGGAAATACAATCGCCGTTAGTGGCTTCCACATAAAATGTGGTCGTAGCATTTAGGATTGGTGTTGTAAAATTCGGTCCAGTAGCTAAAACAGCACCGCCGCTAGCATTGGCATACCACTGTAGTGTGCCCGTATTATCTATGCTGGCGCTTAAAGTTAGAGTGCCACTATCACATCGGCTGGCTCCAGCAGTGGATAATACCATTACTGCCGTGTAGATAGTTGCATTGACCGCTGTTCTGGGTGAAATACAAGTTCCGTTCGACACTTCGACATAGTAAGTGACGGATACTGTTTGAACTCCCGTCGTAAAACTACTGCCGAAAGCCAAAGCCGATCCACCCGTTGCCGATGCAAACCAACCAAGCGTTCCTACATTAGCAGTGGCTTGTAAGGTAACATTTCCCGTACCACAGCGGCTGTTTGGTGTGGTGGATGTAATCAGTGGTATGTCGTCAACTGTGGCCAAAATTGGGATACGAGTTGCCGATACACAGCCATTATTCACAGCTTCTGCATAATAGGTCGTTGTAGCGGAAAGCGTAGGCGTGGTGTAAGTACTTCCAGTAGCCAATGCCAAACCACCCGTCGCGTTCGCAAACCATTGTATCGTGCCCACGGTGTAAGTGACGCCCAAGATTAGCGTACCGGTGCCACAATGACTTGCAGGCGCAGTTACGGTATTAAACAGACGTTCGTTAACAGTTACCACGACGGGTATCCTTGCCGATTGACAAGAGCCATCGGTGGCCTGAACATAAAACGTGGTGGTGGTATTCCAATTAGACAATGAAAAAGTATTGCCAGAGCCTTGCAGCAGACCACCGCTAGGTAAATTATACCAGGCTAAAGTACCTGCGCTTGCTGTCGCCGTTATCGTGAAAGCATCGCCTCCGCAAATAGTAGCTGCTGTCGTCGCCGTAATGGTTGGCGAAGGATTGATGGTTGCTGTTACTGCTATTCGATTAGAAACACAACTTCCGTTGACTGCTTCAACATAATACACAGTCGTCGCAGCAATGTTAGGGGTGGTAAAACTGTTGGCGCTAGCCAAAGCGGTACCGCCAGTAGCAACAGCATACCAAACAGCCGATCCAGCACTGCTCGCAGCCAGCAAGGTCAAGCTACCCGCATCACATCGGGCCGCAGGCGTAGTCGAAGTGATCGTAGGAGATACGCTTGCAGTTGCCAATACAGCAATTCTCGGTGAACTGCAAGTGGCCGTGGCGGCTTCTACATAATACGTTGTAGTGGCGCTGATCGTCGGCGTGGTAAAACTAGTACCACTTCCTAATATGCTACCACCGCTGGCGTTGGCGTACCAATTTAAGGTGCCCGCATTACCGGCAGCACCAAGGGTAACAGTACCGGTATCGCATCGGCTGCCTGGTGTGGTTGTTAAAACAGATGGGAACACGTTGACCGTTGCTACTACTGCGTTTCTAGGCGAAGTACAACTGCTAGTGGTGGCTTCTACATAATAAGTGGTGGTTACAGCAATAGCAGGCGTAGTGTAGCTATTGGAAGTTGCTAAAGCAGTGCCGCCTGTGGGCGTAGCATACCAAATGGTATTGCCTGCGCTCGCTGTAGCCGACAACGTTAACGTTCCCGTTCCGCAACGGCTATTTGGAGTTGTGGTGAGTAGCGTTGGGGTAGTATTTACGGTAGCAATTACTGCGGTTCGTGTCGAATTACAGTTGCCATTTGTCGCCCCCACATAATAAGTAGTGGTCGTCGAAAGGCTAGGCGTGGTAAAAGCTGTTCCTGTTGCCAACACAGCGCCTCCTGTTACGGCAGCATACCAATTTAAGGTTCCCGCATTCGCCGTGGCGCTTAAGGTAAGCGTACCACTATCACAACGACTTGCTGGACTTACCGTTAGTACGGTAGGATAAGCGGTTACGGTAATGTAGCCTGCTAGGGTTATCGTATCGGTTCCGTTATAGTTGGTTGCGGCTAAGGTAACAGCATACGTACCTGCGCTGCTGTACTGTATAATCGGGTTCTGAAGTGCGGAAGTAGCTGGAGTACCTCCTGCAAACGTCCAACTCCAGTTCGACGGCAGGTTGGTGGACGTATCGGTAAAAGTAACCGATTGACCCAAACAAGCATTGGTCGCGCTAGCGATAAAACTGGCTATGGGTGGCGTAATCGGACAAACCGGCGCCGTTACGTCCATAATAAAACCATCGCCACTACCACCAAAATAGGCATAGAAAGAAGGTGGGAAAGGACAAAGGCCAAGCAAGAATTCGTCGGTTGCCGCGCCATCATTTTCTCCGCCCAAATAGGCATAAAAAGAAGGCGGAATCCCACAAATCGTAGCGCCAAGTTCGTCTACGGTAGCACCATCATTGTCTCCGCCTTGGTAGGCAAAGAATGAGGGCGGAATGCCGCAGGCTGTATTGCTTAACTCATCTACAGTTGTCCCATCATTGTTGCCTCCAAAATACACGTAAAAATGTGCTGGAATGCTACAAGAGGTTGTATTCAATTCTTCGGCAGAGTACCCGGAGGCACTTCCACCATTGTATTGCGCTAAAGCGGACAAAGAAGACAGCAACAGAGTTAAGAACACAACTATATAATTTTTAGTTGTTTTCATCTAATTTGATTTTAAAATTGTTATTAATTTTGATAGCGAAAGCGGTCGATACCGACTGTATCTTTCGGTCAAATTAGATGTTTATCTTACACCACGGCCACCATAATTGTAACTTCTGATATTGCTCACGGTGGCGACATTGGCGCGGTCTGAGGTTTTAACCCTAGCGGCCACATTAACATAATCTCCTCCTCTAAATGCAACACCAATAGCAGTAGCAGGGTCTGGCCATGTAGCCTGATTAGCCAAGCCGCTTGCCGTCAGCGTACCATCGCCTAAAGTACCGGTAAAAGCAGTTCCAGACGTGTTAGAAGTAGTGATGACCCGCTCTGTTAAATTTCCTCCCATTTCCATCGCACCGTAATACGCCGCTCCTGCGGAAGCCCTACCAGACGAACCTGTGGCAAAGGCTCCTACTTTAACAGGGCCATAAATTGAGTTTGAAGAGCCTATTCCTGTGGCACAGGTTCCATTGGTTGCAGGAGTCCAAGTTTCATTGGCTAAAAAATCATTAATTAGTCCAGGTAATTGGGTATAGATTGCATTGAGCTCATTAGTTCCCCATGGATATTCATCTGCAACTCTTGTAGCGGTCCCACGGCATACTTTCTCAAATTCCAATTCGGTCATCGGACGTAAGGCAGCCCAATCCAAATAAGCCGACAAGTCATTCGAACTCAAATTATTCATGGCAATACCTTGTCCATCATCACTATTGTTTTCAACGCCGGCAGTAGCGTCACAGGCAAAAATTGCGGGAATGGCGCCGTTGCTTCCGGCTGTTGCAATTCGGATACCGTTTCTGTAATTAAACCCTGAAAACATCGCATAGGTACCCACTGCACTAATCGGATCGTTTGTAACATGTAATGCTTGTTGGTCATAAGTCAACGCATTCAAATATTCTACATATTGCAATTGGGAAATTTCGTATTTCATGCAGTAAAAAGCATTGTACCCCATAGGAAAAGTAGCAGGTACATTTGCCGCGGCACCCCCTAAAGTCGCAGATGTAAGTCCACCCGATTGAGATACCGCTGAAATGTTAATACTGCTAAAAGTAGAAGTACTAATACCATCACCCACTTGGAATTGCGCTTGCGGAACATTAACCATCTCAATGCCAAAAACTTTATAATTGTAAGTGCCGGCAGCGAGGGTCATTTTTAAAGTAACCGAAGTACTGCCTACGGTGCCACCGCCAATAGCACTGCGACGAATAAAAACCCCGCGACCGTCAGCAACAGGATCTACTTGTAATGGCGAAACAGTACTGTGATCGCCGGCAACTGTACTCAATCCTGCATGAGCCCAAAGGCGTGTATTACAGTCTTGGTACTTAATAAAAACCCACACTGCATCCCAATTGTTCGGAGCAACGCTGGGATTCCAACTGTTGTCCCACGAAATATTAAAGGTGATGTTTGAACCTGTAACCGAAGTTCCAGTAATTTGTACGTTGTTTGCCTGCGCATTTAAAGCAAACAATAAAACAATTGCCGTGGCAATTTTCGAAAAATAATTTTTTGATCTCATCGTATAGATTTTTTAAAAAGTTATAAGCAAATCTATTGTAGCAGAGAAAATATTGAAATACGATGAAAAGTATTTTGATGTGACGACCCTTAGCGCCAATGCTAGACAGATATTAGCCACCTTTAAAAATACAACGCGAGATTGTTGTTGAAAAAATTCTTCTTACCTTTCGTACTATAATTATACAATCACTATGAAGCATAAGATTCTGATAGTTGAAGACGATATCGACGACCAACTTTTGTTTACTGAAACCATCCATGATATTGATCCTTCATATGAATGCGCGTGCGTGTGCAATGGTGCAGAGGCGATAAGTTACCTTGAAAACACCGTCACGCTGCCTTCAATTATCTTATTAGACCTCAATATGCCGTTGATGAATGGTTTCGATTTTTTAGAGACAATAAAAAAAATGGAAAACTTTCGTCATTTGCCCGTAGTGATCTTTTCGACATCGAGTGCGATTCAAGATATGCAACGCACCAAAAGACTTGGTGCCAAGAGCTTCTTTACCAAATCAAATCACATTAAAGAAATGCGGATAAACCTAATTAAAGTTTTATTTTAAATTGCGTAGGCTATGTCTACTTGTTTTTCATAAAATGAATTGTTTCGTCAAACCGATGACTCCAGGGAAAGAAATACTGCAGTACCATTGGGATATGGGTTTTATTCAAGCGTATCGGTTTTACTTGCGGTTGAAACGGTTTTAGCGCTGCTAAAAAGCGACTGTTGGCTACTTTAATCGATTGGTAGGTTTTATCGCCTATGTAAACCATGAAAGGAGGTGTGTCATTGTTGAGAAAATAAATTGGAGAGGCTGCTTTCCAATTGTTTGGATCGGAAGTCCAAGTTGTCAAATAGTCATTCGAGTCGGTGGGAGGGTTTTCGATAAGATAATGATTTATATCAAGCCCCGCGGCATCGTTTAGGATAATGCCAGCAATCGATTTGGGATCGATACCATATTTTGGATTCATCACGGCCAAAGCCGCCAGATGCCCACCAGCAGAATGTCCTGTAACAAAAATGTCATTGGGGTCTCCGCCATAGTCTGCAATGTGGGTCTTAACCCAAACGATAGTGGCAGCGACTTGTTTTGTCATAACTTCGTAACTGGCTGCTGGACTCAGCGTGTAATCGGGAATCACCGTTACAATCTTTTTTTTCGCAAAGTTTCTGCCATAAAAGCCATAACTGTCTTTGTTTCCTGAATTCCAATTGCCCCCATGAATAAAAATCAGCACGGGCATCTTCTCGCTCATGGTTTGGCGTGGTACAAAGACATTGAGTTGCGGTGAATTCAGACCAGCAAAAGCGCCATACGGCAAGTCTTTAATTTTTTTGGTGGCACAACCCGAGAATAAATTACAGCAAAGCCATGCAAAAAGGATTAGCCCAATGTATTTTTTTATAAGTGGGAAAAACATAGCAACAGGTTTAAATTTACGGACATAAAATAGTATTAGACTATACGAAAAAAAAGACTCCCGGTTTTATAACTAAGCGCTTTGGAGCAAGTTGGTTTAAAAAGAGTACTTTGGCAGCCGTTAAAATCACACAAACAACGCTTTGAAAACAACTGACCACTCCGATGCTATCAACGCTCCAGAATCAGATTATCTGTATCTTGGGATATCGCAATTGCCCAACGCCGGTAAAGGCCTTTTTACGGCAATTCAGATTTACAAAGGCGAACGAGTCTCAGTCTTTAAAGGCGAAATACTAAGTTTGGCAGCAGCGATGTTGAGAGCAGCCAACGGAAACGATCGGTATTTTATCAATTTACCCGACGGCAAAATTCTAGATTCGATGAACGTAGCTTGTTTTGCCAAATATGCCAATGACGTTAACGGCAGTAAAGCAACACATTTTATAAACAATACAAAAATTGCTTTAGACAACGACGGTTATTTGGGCATCATAGCCACACGCTGCATAAAAAGTGGAGAGGAGTTGTTTTGCGGATACGGCAACCGATACTGGCGGAAACACCAAATTAAAAAAAAGTAAACCTCGCACTCTCGATGGGTTATATATTTAAAAAAAAAGGACTGTCGTTGAAACAGTCCTTTTTATGATATTCGATCAGCAGTTGCTGGTGTTAGTTGGGTTTTGTTATCGTGTTAGTTTGTAAAGTTGCCGCTGTTTGAGCGAGTAGCCTTCCGTTTATGGTAGCTCCGGTATTTAATGCAATCAAAGTTTGTCCTAAAATGGTTCCTTCAAAATGGCTGGTCGTTCCTAAAAGCACATTCTCGGATACTTGCCAAAAGATATTTTTAGCTTTCGCGCCTCCTACTAAATGTACGCGAACTGCTGAACCCATTGTCAAGGTTCCGCTAACTTGAAAAATCCATACACTAGTTGCTGATCCGGATAAAGTGATATCGGTAGGAATGTTTACCGGCGTTGTCCATTTGTACAAACCTGGACTTAATGTAAGACCGCCAATATTTCCCGCACCCAGATTAAGAAAATTAGGATTGATTCTGCCGGCAGCGTCTGTGTAGGCAGTCTGCATGTCGCCCACCGCGGTAGTCAAACGCGAGGCATCTGTAATTTTACAGGCCGGACCCGCAGCATCCACTGAATAAATGCTTCCAACTACTTCAGGACAAGTTAGTAAGATTGCTGCACCTGTAATCGGACTTGAGCCAATATTTCCGGTAATTACCGATGGATATACGTTTGTGATTCCCGACTTGGACAGTATAGCAAAGTTAGCTGCAGTTCTTAAATTGACCGCGCTTGCGCTGTAGGGTTGCGGTCTGGTTTTAGCGTCAAACGATTGTGACGCATCTTTGGTCGCATCGTCAGTGGAACAACTAGCAATCAAACCAGCGAAAAATAAAGCGACTAACGGAAAAACTTTTGTGATTTTCATATTATTGTATTTTGAGGTGACTTTGTTGTCACAGGTCAAAGATGATTCATATTTGGGCGTAATTTCTTATGTTATTGCCGTTATAAGTTGCACAATTTCTGCTGATTTCGTAAGAAAAGACTTGTTTGTAAATATTTGAAAAATAGCTCTGTTTTTTTCGGTAGCGTGATTTTTCATAAAATTTCTCTCATGGAAATCAGGATTGAAGTCATTCAGATCGCCGAGTCGTTTAATATGAAAAATTTCAGGTTTGATTTTCACTTTGAAGAGTAATCAAGCTCCATAACTTAAGTATTTTATATCCTCAGCAAAAACAACAGCTATTTGCATTTCTTTGACTAGTCTCGAAATATTTGTAAATTTTGGTGCGGTGGCAAAAAAAAAGTTTGTTGTGTTTACTTTCATTGACCACTTACACAACTTAATGATCCCAACCTGCATGTAGTAGTAATGTAACCCATTACCTTGAAGAGGGATCTAAAGGTAAATTTGTCCATTAATATGCGTTTCAAAGACTTAGATTGCCGGTTTTAGAGGATAACTTGATACTTTTTAACAATATTCTAAATGTCAGGGAAAGCTCTCGTTTAAAGTACGTTAATGGCAAACTAATCTTATCGTAGATTTTAATCTAATTGGTTTTGCTTTAAAATCGCCATAAATTGCATGCAGAATACTGCCACATAATAAAAAACCCGCTCAATTGCGGGTTTTTTATTATGGCTAAAGGAGCAATAGTGGGTCTGGAATTAT
>JACMOK010000045.1 GCA_014378065.1 Flavobacterium sp. | reverse complement strand
GGTTTTGTGAAAGTGTAAATAGTTTTCATCTTATTGATTATTAATTTGTTCTGTACTTTTTGTTGCTAATTTCCATCAAATGAATTGATTGAATGTTATACAATTTTTTTTATTAGTTAGAGAATTTATAGGTAGAATGGTGAAACAATTGTCAGATTCAGTTCGTGCCGGGCATTAAATTACATTTTAAGATCTAAGCGAAACTTTTTATGTCATGAACTAGTGGCCATTTTTTGCCTAATACAATTGACAATTTTTAAAATATCATCTAATTTAAATTTACCAATAGTTGTTATCGTAAATCTTAGTTTTAATTGCTTAGTAAATCAAGTATAGGCTTATCGACCTTGAAAATCTTATTTAAATTACACCAAGGCACGATCAGATAAAAAGCGAATACATAAAATCATGCAATCGAATTGAAAAGTGAATTGATACGAAATCATCTCGTTTTTACACATACAGTCTTACTAAGGTATTTTTTATTTTTTAAAAGCTAAGGCTGCGGTAATATGCTAGATTCACTGCTAAGAAACTTAAAGGATGCTCCAAGACTCAAAAGATAATGAAGAACTAGTTTTGATTTTTTTCCTTACGGTTATGAGCCAATTTAAACCTATGTTCTTTAATCTTGCAAAAATTCTCTTACGCACCTAAAATACTGTTTCTTTTTATTCTGTTATCTTGTTGCGATTCTTAGCACAGTATGTTTTTCAAAACAATGCATTTCCCGAACAACTGTCCTTACACCGATATACTACGATTACCAATGTGGGTCAGCGAAACCTTAGCATTAGTTACGTAATTGCCAATTACAAAACACTGTATCCAAGACCACTACTGACAGAAAATGATGATTTGGGGTTTACAAAAAATAATTTTTGGTCTCAGGTAGAACTACGGAATGCGACCGACGTTGACCTGCATTATTATTTAGAAACGGCCCGGCCCATCACCGACTTAGTCGAATTGTATGCTATCAGTGGGCTAACAAATAAAATAAAAAAGACTACTAGCGGCGATAAAATTCGCTTTTCAGAACGCAGTTTCGAAGACCGGAAAACCATTTTTAAAATTGATATTGCTCCTCGTTCTAATTTAAGATTATTTTTGCATCTTAAAAGTGATGGCAAAGTCATTAAAATGCCTATTACCTTGCGTACCGCAGAGAGTTTTATTAAAATGGCTTCGTTTGAGCAATTGGTTTTTGGTATTTTCTACGGAATTCTTATAACCGCAGCTATCATTTATTTGTTTTTCTTTTTTATGCAGTTTGCCCTCGATGGTTATTTTTACCAGCTTATTACGCCCAACGGTGGTTGGTTTTCTTGTCACGCCGTTTTAATTTTTGCAATGATCGCCGGATTTTTGTTGGGCAGGTATTGTGAAGTTTTCCTTAATACAAGAAAGTACAACAAAACAATGAGCCTACTCTTTGATCTTGCTTATGGACTCGCTTTTGTATTGATTTTATGTATCTTTTTTGTACCAGCAGCATTTGCCATCTGTTATCCATTGGCCAATCTTTTGGGATTCCACATTTTAATTTTGATTATTAGTTCAGTGATTTATTTGTATTACAAAAAAATCCATGTGGATATTTTCTTTAATGTCGGGATTTTCTTTCTGATCCTTGGATTTGGGATTTTTATCTTGAATAATTTCGGACAACTGCCCAACTCTTTTCTTACTTTAAACAGTTCTAAATTTGGTACGGGTTTAGAAATTATTTTCCTGTCGCTTTCGATGGGAAATTTGATAAGGAATTTAAAGAATGAAAAGAATGAAAAGAATGAAGTGAACCGTTTGGCTTTGGTTCGCTCTGAAGAAATGAATGAGTTGAAATCTTACTTCTTATCGAATATTAGTCATGAATTGAGAACCCCGCTAAACGCAATCATGAATTTAATTGATTCCATATCAAAAGAAACCCAAAACGAAACCATTAAACGAGATTGCCGAATTATTAAATATTCTTCACACAGTTTGTTGAGTTCAGTCAATGATATTCTCGATTTTTCTAAAATTGAAAAAGGCGAATTAAAAATTGAAAATGTTGAATTTGAGCCAGTAAAAGTATTCGAGCATCTTAAGACCAATGCGGAAATTCGCGCGAAAGATTCAGGACTAGATTTTGAATACACTAAAACTGAGGGAATTCCAAATCTTTGTTTAGGCGATGTGACTCGTTTGACACAGATCGTCAACAACGTTTTGAGTAATGCCATCAAATTTACTTCTGAAGGTAAAGTCGCGTTTTCATCTTGAATCGATACCAAAATCAGCCGGCGTAACGACTTTAGTAATGAAAATTTCGGACACAGGATTTGGGATTGTTAAAGAAAAAATGGATCGTATTTTTGACTCATTTACCCAAGACAATATTAACAATAAAAGGAAATTTGGCGGCCTAGGTCTCGGACTATATATTGTAAAAAACCTTGTCGATATGCAAAAGGGAACTGTCAAAATGGAAAGCAAGCCCCGCGAAGGTACTACTTGCACGATCATGATTGATTTTCCGATTGTAGAGAAAGCAATTCATCACGATCAAATTAATGTTGAAAATGCCATTTTTGATTTGAAAGGAAAGCACATTTTAGTGGTTGAGGATAATGCAATCAATCAAATGGTGATTAAAATGATTACTAAAAAATGGCTTAACACTTCAGTATCTTACGCAAACAATGGGCAAGAAGGATTGGATTTATTGCAACAGCAACATTTTGATATAGTATTGATGGACCTTCAAATGCCCGTTATGGATGGCTACGAGGCGACCATTGCCATTAGAAATGGAAAAGCCGGCGAGACCAACAAGCATATTCCTATTATTGCAGTTACTGCCGATGTGATGGAAACCACCAAATTAAGGGTAAAAGAAATCGGAATGAATTTTTATATTTCTAAACCTTTGAAGAATGAAATTTTGTACCACGCGATAAAGGAATTGGTTTTGGTATAAATAAAAAAGGGTACTTCAACAGAAACACCCTTTTTTATTTACAAAAAGCAAATTATTTAACGATTAATTTTCTTGTAATTCCTGTCGTTGTTTTAATAATATATACACCAGCGTTGAACGACTTAGTATCGATTGATTTGGTGTTTTTGACCTTTAGAACTAATTTTCCCGATACATCAAAAACTTCAATATCCTGTATTTGATTAAAGTTTACAACTTCTTTATTAGATGGATTTGGAGATATCGTAAAATCACTATTTGTCGCGCTAAACTGATCAATTCCCAAGGTATTGTCTGCAAGGATAGTAACCATATCAAAACGGGAAGTGCCGGTAACAGCATACACTATCGGCGTCATTGTAGAGGAATTATAATTATTAGTCGCCGGATCAAAAGCACTTACCACTCTAAATCCAGCATTCGGATTGTTGTCTAAAGCAGTGACAGCTATCAAACTTACTGTTCTCGAATTGTACCAAACATCACCACCGGTCGTTCCAGATACTCCGGGCGCAAAAGTAAATGTCTGGGCATCAACCCATGTCGGAATTGCAACAGTGCGGTCTGTCGTGTACTGGGCAATATAAGTGTTGTTTGAAGAGTTGCTTAACCGTTGGTCAAATTTAAAAGTAATTCCTTGAAAACCTAAAGTGCTGACATCAAATTGAACACCTCTTTGCTTGCTTTCTAGGCCCAGGGCTGCGTAGTTTGTGGTATTCCAACCATAGTTTTCCGGAACTGTAATGACTGGATCCGTACTTCCGCCACTAGAGATTCCTGACGCAAAAGTAGCAGTTGTACCACCGACTAACGTAGCAGATCCTGTTCCGATAATAGGAGTTGGAGCCGTTGTTCCTCCGGGAACAGTGGTAGCAGAAGCGCCATTAAAATTCCATTGCGTTATCTTAATTTGACTCCATGAATTGCAGCTAAACAACAAGGCAAAAGTAACAATTTTAAAAATATTGTAGTTTGTTCTCATAATTTCTTAATTTTAAATTTTCGCTAAATTATTAATTTTATTTGAATTGCATGTATGACGACCAGAAATTATACGTAGGCCATTTACCAAAACATATTCTATGTAAAATAAGACCTTTTTATAAAAACCACGCGATTTTATAATGTTATTTTTTGGTTAAATTTAGGAATTGTAGTCTTTTTTGTATTTTACGCTTTTAATTATTTAATTGAAAAGCAAAATAACCTTAAATAATGTCGACAAAATACATCAATTTAACGATCAAAAGTACATTTGTTGTAGGTTAACAATTAGTTAATATACATTGTTTTAGTTGC
>JACMOK010000044.1 GCA_014378065.1 Flavobacterium sp. | reverse complement strand
TAGGAGAAGTTTTAGAAAAAAATAACAAAAAACAAATCCGAATTGCAGAATCAGAAAAATACCCACACGTGACTTTTTTCTTTTCTGGCGGAAGAGAAGAACCATTTGCGGGCGAAACCCGCATTTTAAAAAATTCCCCAAAGGTGGCTACTTATGACTTGCAACCGCAGATGAGCGCTTTTGAGCTGGCCGATGCACTTGTTCCAGAACTTGAGAAAGGCGAAGTCGATTTTGTCTGTCTAAATTTTGCCAATGGCGATATGGTTGGACACACTGGAATTATGGACGCGGCAATTTTAGCTTGTGAAGCCGTTGATCAATGCGTCAAAAAAGTAATTACAGCTGCTTTAGCCAACAATTACACGACACTTGTCATTGCCGATCATGGAAATTGCGAAACCATGATAAACCCTGATGGTTCACCAAACACTGCACACACAACCAATCCGGTTCCGATAATTTTGGTAGATAAAGAGTTGAAAACCATTAATGATGGCGTTCTTGGCGATCTTGCTCCTACCATTCTCGATTTAATGGGAATTGAAAAACCAGCGGTAATGACAAGACACTCTTTATTGTAAAAAACATGTCAATAAAATGATTAAAAGAGATTCAAATTTTGAGTCTCTTTTTTTTATAAAAAGTTAAACTTTACAGAGTTGATAGTAATACTATTATATTTGCAGACTAAATAATCATTTGTGCAAAATTTACTTTCTAATATACGAATTCAAATAAATCCAAAGATTTACGTCAAGGATCCGGAAACCTCAGTTCTAGGGAAAAAGATTATTGAACAAAGCATTCTCCTTATTGACGAAATTGGTTTTGATAATTTCACTTTTAAAAAATTAGGCGAAAAAATAGGCTCAAACGAAAGTTCAATCTACAGATATTTCGAAAACAAGCACAAATTATTAATTTATTTATCTTCTTGGTATTGGTCATGGATCGAATATCAATTGGTTTTTGGCACATCTAATGTTGATGATCATTTCGAAAAACTAAAAAAAGGCATCATAATTATTACCAAGAAAATAGAAGATGACAAAACTACAGACCACATTAACGAGGCAATTTTGAACAAAATAATCATTACAGAATTTACGAAAACATTACACACCAAAGAAATCGATAAAGAAAACAAAGAAGGTTTTTTCTTGATTTACAAACGCATCATTAACAGAATGGTGCTGATGGTAAACGATGTAAACCCAGATTATAAATATGCGAAAAGCTTGGTTTCTACAATTGTAGAAGGCAATTTGCACCAGCATTTCCTCAAAGAACATCTCAAATCAATAACCGACTGCAATGACGAAATAAGTCCAAGTGATTTCTATATAAATTTGATTCAAAAAGTGTTGCTTAATTAAATTCATTGCCATTTTTATTAAAACAGAATAAAGAATAAAATAACATTTCAACAAAATGACGCCACTAACACGATTTTACAACCTATTGGAACTGGACAAAAAAGATGTTTATCAAATTTTTTTCTATGCCATATTTTCCGGACTCATTAGTTTATCGCTACCATTGGGTATTCAAGCCATCGTAAATTTTATACAATCTGGACGAATTAGTGCATCATGGGTTGTGCTCATTTTTTTGGTGGTTTTTGGAGTGGCATTGGTTGGAATTCTTTCCTTAATGCAAATCCGAATCACAGAAAACCTACAGCAAAAAATCTTCGTACGCTCTTCGTTTGAATTTGCTTCCAGATTACCACGAATTAAGTTCGAAGCTTTTTACAATACCTATCCGCCAGAATTAGCCAACCGTTTCTTCGATACTATTTCCATCCAAAAAGGCACTTCCAAATTGCTAATTGATTTTTCAGCGGCATTACTTCAAATTGCCTTTGGCATTATATTACTATCGTTATACCATCCGTATTTTATTGTTTTTGGAATTATGTTATTTTTCCTTCTGTATTTTATTTTCAAATTTTCTTACAATTCCGGACTAGAAACAAGTTTAAAAGAAAGTAAATTCAAATACAAAGTAGCAAGTTGGCTGCAAGAAATGGCACGCAATAATTTGAGTTTCAAAGGTGATTTAAATTATGATTTTGCTTTACAAAAAAACAATAATTTAGTGACTGATTACCTAAAGTATCGTGAAAATCATTTTAACGTAATCAAAAGACAATTCACTCAGTTAATCATTTTTAAAATTTTAATTACATTTAGTTTGCTTTCCATTGGTGGTTATTTGGTACTAAACCAAAAAATGAACATTGGACAATTTGTCGCTGCAGAAATCATTATTTTACTGGTAATCAATTCCGTAGAAAAGATAATTTTGGGTTTAGAAACGTTTTATGACGTTTTAACTTCTATCGAAAAAATTGGCCGAATTACAGATATGGATTTAGAGGAAGAAACAATTTCTGATACAAACAGTTGTTTTACAGCCATAGTTTTAGAAGCTGAAAATTTAACTTTCAAATTTCCAGATGCAACTGATAATGTCCTGAAAGAAATTTCATTACAAATTAATCAAGGTGAAAAAATATTTATAGAGGGTGAAAACGGTTCTGGAAAAACCACTTTAATTCGAGTTTTATCAGGACTATTACAACCCACATCGGGTGCTCTTTCTATAAACGACAATACATTCAGGAAAATTGACTTGAAACAATTTCGTTCACAAATCGGAACAATTATTCAAAGCGAAACACCATTTGAAGGAACAATTCTAGAAAATATTACCTATAATGACAAAAACATTTCACACGAAAATTTGAAATGGGCAATTGAAGGCGTACAATTATCAGCTGTCATAAAATCGTTGCCGAAAGGATTGGAAACGAAAATTTTTCCCGAAGGAAGACAACTTTCTTCTTCCAAAGCACAAAAATTGTTGTTAGCAAGAAGCATTGTACACAAACCAAAAATTCTTTTTTATGAGGATCCAACAGACGCTATGGACGAAAAAGTGGCAAACGAAATTATTGATTTTATAACTTCCCCAAAATATAACTGGACCGTAATTGTTTCCTCAAAAAATCCGTATTGGAAAACCAAATGCAATCGGATAATTACCATGCAAAACGGAAATATTATTTTGGATACACATAATTAATAGTCATGCTAAACATTTCTGCCAACAAGTCTAAACTACCGTCGCTCGATCGCTTTACAACAGTCAACAATTTGTGCAACCGTCCGCATTACAAAATCTTAAACAGAATTATTTTTATCATCTCTGTTTTGGGAAGCATTGCGCTTTTTTTGCCTTGGACACAAAACATTTCAGGTTCAGGTTCTGTAACAACGCTCAAACCAAATCAACGACCTCAAACTATTCAAACCGTAATTTCTGGAAAAATTGAGAAATGGTACGTTCAGGAAGGCGATTTTGTCAATAAAGGCGATACTATTTTATTTATTTCGGAAATCAAAGAAGATTATTTTGATCCAAATTTAGTCCAAAATACAAAACAACAGGTTGATGCCAAAAAAATGTCTGCACAATCTTACGGATCAAAAGTCAGTACGCTCAACACTCAAATTGAGGCCATTGAAAACGAAAAGTTATTGAAATTACAACAAGGTCAAAACAAAATTAAGCAAGCCATTTTAAAAATAAAAAGCGACAGTATGGATTTGGTCGCGGTAAAAACCCAACTTAAAATAGCCAATACACAATTTAATCGCTCGGTTCAACTCAATAAAGAAGGCTTGAAACCACTTACCGATGTCGAAGAAAAAAGATTGAAATTACAAGAAGCAGACGCAAAAATCATCACACAAGAAAATAAAGTATTGACTTCGAAAAATGAATTTATAAACGCGAAAGTCGAAATCAACAGAATTTCTGCTGAATATTCCGAAAAAACATCTAAAGCCAAAAGTGATCAATTCACCGCACTGAGTAACCAATATGATACCGAAGCGCAAGTCAACAAGCTCGAAAATCAATATGCAAATTACAGTATTCGCAACGGGTTGTACTATATCAAAGCGCCGCAGAGTGGTTATATTAATCGGGCTTTACAATCGGGACTGGGCGAAAACATTAAGGAAGGAACGCCAGTGGTGAGCATTATGCCGTCACAATATGAAGTTGCGGTAGAGAGTTTTGTGGATCCAATTGATTTGCCTTTGATTTCGCGTGGCGAAAAAGTCCGCGTTTGGTTTGATGGCTGGCCAACCATTGTCTTTTCGGGTTGGCCCAATATGTCTTATGGTACTTATGGCGGCGAAATTGTTGCCATTGAAAATTTTATTTCCGTAAACGGGAAATTCAGAATTTTGATAGCTCCGGATAAAAATGAACCCAAGTGGCCAAAGCAAATTAGTATTGGTTCAGGTGCACAGACTCTGGCATTGCTGGATAATGTTCCTATCTGGTTCGAGGTTTGGCGAACGCTTAATGGTTTTCCTCCAAATTATTACAAGACTGACCCGAAAACTGTAGACGCCAAAAAATAAAATAATGAAATCAATTTTAATCCTTGTATTATTTTCTTTTTTGCAAAGTTTTGCGCAGGAAAATCCCAACGAGTTGTCCTACAATGAGTATTTGGGTTATGTCAAGAAATTTCATCCGTTGGTGAAAACTGCCAATTTAGAATTGCCTAAAGCCCAGGCCAATTTAATGATGGCTCGTGGCGGTTTTGATCCAAAAATTGAAGTCGATTTTGCTAAAAAAGAATTTAAAAACACGGAATATTATTCGGTTTTGAACAGCAGTTTCAAAATCCCGACTTGGTACGGAATAGAAATCCAAGCCGGTTTCGACAACAACGGTGGCATATATCTCAACCCTCAGGATAAGGTTCCGAACCAAGGATTAACTTCCTTTGGCATTACTATTCCGCTGGGACAAGGATTGTTAATCAATCAACGAATGGCAGATTTGCGAAAAGCTAAAATTCAAATTCAAATGAGCGAATCCGAAAGAAAACTACAGGCTATTTTGGTGCTTTATGATGCTTCTTTGGCCTATTTCAATTGGAAAAAGAGTTTTACAGAAATGAAATTATACGACAATTATGCAAAAAATGCTCAAATACGTTTTAAGGGAATTAAATCTTTAATCGAACAAGGCGACAAACCCGGAATTGATAGCATTGAAGCCGGAATTATTCTTAAAAACAGGTTGTTGAGTTTGGAAGATGCAACAATGAAATTGTTAAAAGCGAAATTGGAATTGTCGAATTTTCTTTGGTTGGAAAATAATATCCCGCTGGAAGTTTCGGAAACATTAATTCCTGAAGAAAATCTACAGCTTACGATTCAGGAAACCTTGCGAACCAATAATTTGTTGGATGCCAATTTTTCGCTAAACAACCATCCGAAAATAACTGTTTTGCAAAGCAAAATCGACATTCTAACTTTAGATCAGAAATTGAAAGCCAATTTGCTTTTGCCAAAAATAGATGTTGGTTATGCTTATTTGGCTGAACCAACTGACTTTGAAAACTACCCGTTTGAAAATTACAAGGTGAGTCTGAATTTTTATTTTCCCTTGTTTCTTCGCAAAGAACGCGGAAATTTGAAATTTGCTAAGCTTAAAGTTCAAGAAACAAAATTTACATTGGCATTAGAAAAACTACAATTATCGAATAAAATTGAAGCGCAAAAAATTGAAATTCAATCTCTGGCAAAACAACAATCATTGGTCAACGGATTGGTAAAAGATAATCTGACGATGCTAAATGCTGAAGAACGACTGTTTTCTCTTGGTGAAAGCTCTGTTTTTTTAATCAATGCTCGAGAAAATAATTTAGTTGTTTCACAATTGTCTCAATTATATATTGAAAACCGCTTTTATGAATCGAATGTTTTGCTGTTCAGAATAATGGGGAATCCTTAGATAGTGTAATTGTGGACAGCATTTTAAGTTAATAAGATGCTATCCAAGAAAAGTGCAGGTCATTTATGCTCTCTTTTTCCTTTCGGATAAAATCCAGATAGGCAACAGCAGCTGGACTCATCTTTTTTCCTCTTAACCAAATTAGCGTCCAATTCGTAACAATTGGTAGATTCTTTGCCCTGATTATTTTGATAGTTCCGTTTTCCAGTTCATTTTTCAAACCTATTAGCGGCATGATAGAGATTCCCAACCCTGCTAAAACTGCCTGTTTCACTGCTTCGTTCGAAGTGAGCTGCATTTTCATTTTCGCTTGAATTCCTTGCTTGGTCAAATAGTTTTCCATGGCAATGCGAGTAGCTGAGCCATCTTCACGATAAATTAGTGGACACTCTGATAAATATCCGCTTATTTTTTTAGCGTCAGCAATTGTTGTATTTTGATTTGCAATCAAGAATAATTTGTTGGTTAAAAGCACTTCCGAATCTACGTCAATTCCCGAGGGCAATGTAGATACCAATGCAAAATCAACTTCATTTTTCTTGAGGGCATGGATAACCATTAATTTGTTGGTCACATCCATTTCCAACTCAACACCCCTGTTTTTATTTGTAAAGCCAGACAAGAAATAAGGCATGACATACTTGCCTGTTGAAACTACTGAAATTTTTAACTTACCAGTCAATATGCCCTTAAAAGCTAATGTTTTATAGTTGATATTGTAAACTTCATTTGCTATGCTCTCTGCCGCCATGGCAATTTCCTTTCCGAACTCGGTAATATACAATTGCCTTCCTACTACCTCAGTTAGTGGGATTTCAAACTGATCCTGCAAATTTTTTAATTGTATCGATACCGCGGGCTGCGTCAAATGGAGCGCTTCGGCGGCTTTGGTAATACTTTTCGTTTGTGAGATTTTTAAAAATACTTGAAGTTGATGTAAGGTATAATTCATAAATAGTGCTTATGGATGTCATAACAAATATAAATAAAAATATATCATTTATAATATAGATTTTTGTCCTTGAATTTCAATCAACAATCCGTGAAACTACTTTCAAAAATTCAAACCAATACGATATTGCTGACAATAATACTTCTCTTTTTAATATTTACAATTCTGTTTAACTTTCTAATGCCGCAAAACATAATTTCTTATGCCTTATTAGGCTTTACTGCAATTATAGCATTACTCCAACTTAAAAAAATGAATATAAAGTTATGAAACCACACGAAAAAAAAGAATTTAAACTCATTGACAATACATTCACTCCAGAAGAGGCCAATGCGGTGGTGACAACACTCATAAATAGTAAGATTGCCTACCATAATTTGGATGATTTCAGCAATTTCGTTCGTGTAGATAGAAACATTGAACATTCCAAGAAAAGAGTTTCCGAATTGATCGAAACGAAAAACGCGATGAAGGCCTTCATTGATTTAGCACATGAAAGTGGACATAATTTGGATATTAAAAGCAATATAACCATAGAGTTTATCAATTAATGTTTTACGATCGCAGGTTACTAATCGCTACAAAACACGGAAAGGAAAAAGTGATAGCTCCATTATTTGAGAAATCACTTGGTGTTGCTTGTTTTGTTAGCGATAAATTTGACACCGATTTATTGGGAACGTTCTCAGGTGAAGTTTCAAGGAAAGATGATGCGCTGACCACACTTCGTAATAAATGTCTCCTTGCTGCGGAAAAGAATCAATGTGATTTGGTTATCGCCAGTGAAGGGTCTTTTGGTGCGCATCCATCGGTGTTTTTTGCTTCCGCTGATGACGAACTGATGATGTTTATGGACACCAAAAATAACATAGAAATCGTAGTTCGCGAACTTAGCCTGGAAACAAATTTTAACGCGTCAACGATTACAAACGAAGTCGACTTGCTAGAATTTGCTCATCGGGCTCAATTTCCGACGCATAGTCTTATCCTAAAACAGTCTGAGAGTAATTTCAATAAAATAATAAAAGGAATAAATGATCTTGAGAATTTAAAAAAACATTTTGGAGCGTTCAAAAACCAGAATGGTGCTGCTTATGTCGAGACGGATATGAGAGCACATTTAAACCCAACTCGAATGATGGTTATTGAAAAAGCTGCTGCAAAACTTTTGCTGGCTGTTCAATCAAAATGTCCTCAATGTGAAACACCGGGATTTACTATTTCGAAAGCTTTGGAAGGCCTGCCGTGTAGTTGGTGTAACCACCCGACATCCTCTACATTAAGTTTTTTGTATACCTGTAAAAAGTGCGAGTTTACAAAAGAAGTTTTATATCCACACCAAAAAACTGCCGAAGATCCTACGTACTGCAATTTATGCAATCCCTAAAACAATATCATGATATCTGACGACATATATCCAACTGCAAATTTAATGTTCAATAATAAAATGGTAATCATTCCGACCGAATTTGTTTATGGCCTAGCGGGAAATACCTGTAGTGATGCAGTCAATCTTTGTAACAATAAAAGAATTGGCTTATTCCTTTTTAGTTCAAGAATTACTGATGAAAAAATCTTTCATCAGGAAAAACTTTCTGCTAATACCGATTCGATTGAGGTTAAATGTAATTTGTATGCAGCCATGAATTGATTAAATACTTGAATTCCGCCATAATTATTGCTGAAGATTTTGCTAATAATCACCTCGGAAGGACGATCAATAACAAACTAAAAAGAACTGTGACACCAAATAAATCCTTTCATAACTTAAATTATTAATACGATGAATACAACACGAATTCCCTTTTTTATTTTTATCACGGCTATGTCTTTGGTTTTTGGATGTAAATCTAAAACAGCGTTGATTTCTCCCGAAATAAGTCCTACAAACCAGCCGTTACTAACAAAAGAAGCGCAGCTGGTTTTAACGGCAACTGAGGTTTTGGAGCAGTTCAAACAAGGCAACGAACGCTTTAGAAATAGCGACGTCACCATCAGAAAACATTCAGATGCTGTAAGAAGAGCGGCAACCAGCGGCCAATATCCAAAAGCGATGGTTTTAAGTTGTCTAGACAGTAGAGTGCCGGTAGAAGATGTTTTTGACCAAGGTATTGGCGATGTTTTTGTGGGAAGGGTTGCCGGAAATTTTGTCAATACCGACTTGTTGGGAAGTATGGAGTTTGCTTGTAAAATAGCAGGTGCCAAACTAATCATAGTAATGGGACATCAACATTGTGGTGCAGTGAAAGGTGCCATTGATGATGTAAAACTTGGAAACATTACTGCAATGTTACAAAATATAAAACCTGCCGTAGTCATGAGTCAAAATTATGACGGAGAAAAATCATCAAAAAATGAACCTTTTGTAAAAACTGTTGCTCAGAATAATGTTCGCCTTGCAATAGCACAAATAAGAAACAAAAGCGAAATACTGCGGACAATGGAACAGAAAGGCGAAATAAAAATAGTCGGAGCTTTCTATACACTGCGTACTGGTAAACTTGAATTTTTAGAATAAATTCTTAATAAATTAAAAAACAACACCATGAATTTCAACTTATTATTAGATAATCTGACCAATCCCGCTTTATTATTTTTTCTTCTCGGTATCATTGCCACACGACTTAAAAGCGATTTAGAAATACCAGACAATACCTCAAAATTCATCTCTTTGTATCTTTTATTTTCAATTGGTTTTAAAGGCGGACAAGAATTAGCCCATAGCCATTTTAAATTAGAAATAGTATGGTCGGTGATTTTTGGCATTTCCGTGGCCATTCTTATCCCTATCTACTGCTTTTTTATTTTGAAAAAAAAATTTACTGTTGAAAATGCCGGAGCGATAGCGGCCGCGTATGGTTCGGTAAGCGCGGTAACCTTCGTGACGGCAACTAGCTTTTTAGAAATTCAAAAATATACCTTTAGCGGACACATGGTTGCAGTGATGGCTTTAATGGAGGCGCCGGCAATAGTGGTCGGGGTGATTTTAATGCGAGTATATGGCAAAAACAATGATACGTCCAAGAGTTTGTCATCTGTCCTGAAACATTCGCTCACAAATGGCAGTGTTTTATTGATTTTGGGTAGCTTGCTGATTGGCTTTTTAGCGAGCGATCAACAAGCAATGGGAATTAAACCTTTCACCACCGATATTTTTAAAGGGTTCTTGGCTATTTTTCTTTTAGATATGGGAATTGTAAGTGGGAAAAAATTAGATGATTTTCTTAAAAGTGGCTGGTTTGCGACGACTTTTGCCTTAGTGGTTCCTTTGTTAAACGGTTGTGTAATAGCTGTTTTAAGCCAATTGATAACAACAGATATTGGGGACCGATTTATATTTGCCGTACTTGCTGCAAGTGCCTCCTACATCGCCGTGCCGGCAGCGATGAAAATTGTTGCTCCCAAAGCCAATCCAGGGTTGTTTTTACCCATGGCACTGGCCGTTACTTTTCCTTTTAACATCACGCTTGGTTTTCCAATCTATCTCGCCATAATTTTGAGTTAACGCAATAATTCAGTCGATAAATGTAACATATAGATTTTTCTAAAATTAACAGAAATTTCCAAACATGTCTATTATTCTCCAAATTCTGCACACTTTAAAAATCATATCCAAAATAACCATTAATAAATAATTACTTTTGCCACTGAAATGGGAAAAAGATGATTATCCAAAAAACACGCGAAGAAATTGAAATGATGCGCGAAAGTGCTCTTATTGTTTCGAAAACCTTAGGAATGATTGCTGGGGAAATAAAACCTGGAGTCACCACTTTACACCTAGACAAATTAGCCGAAATGTTTATCAGAGATCATGGAGCCACGCCGAGTTTCCTCGGTCTGTATGGCTTTCCGAATTCGCTTTGTATGAGTCCGAATGCGCAAGTAGTGCACGGCATTCCAAATGACAAACCACTAGAAGACGGCGACGTGATTTCGGTAGATTGTGGGGCTTTCAAAAATGGCTACCACGGTGATCACGCCTATTCGTTTGAAATTGGAAATGTAGCACCCGAAACTAAAAAGTTGCTGCAAGTGACCAAAGAAGCTTTATACGTTGGCATTCGGGAATTTAAACTCGGAAACCGTGTCGAAGATGTAGGCAACGCAATCCAAAAATATACTGAAAGTAATGGTTATGGCGTTGTTCGCGAATTGGTCGGACATGGCTTGGGGCAGAAAATGCACGAAGAACCCGAAATGCCAAATTATGGCAAACGCGGTCGCGGCAAACTTTTTGTCGAAGGGATGGTCGTGGCAATAGAACCCATGATTAATATGGGCACGCGCAACATCAAACAACTTAAAGACGGCTGGACGATTTTGAGCGCCGATGGCAAACCGTCCGCCCACTTCGAACATGATGTAGCATTGATTGACGGCAAACCCGAACTGCTTTCCACTTTTGCCTACATTTACAAAGCACTAGGCATTGCAAGCGATGAAGAAGACGAATTTAGAAAAACACCTTTGGTTTTGTAATGAAAAAAATTTTCAAATTAATATTGAACACCATCCCACGGCCTTTGCTAATTCGCCTAAGTTATGTGGCCAGACCAGTTCTTGCTTTTATTTTAGAAGGTACGCGATTTACTGACCCGATTGATGGCAGGAGTTTTCAGATGTTTTTACCTTATGGATACGGTACCCAAAGAAACAACGCTTTGTCACCAAGTACGCTGTCACTCGAAAGACACCGGTTGCTTTGGTTGTACTTAAAAAACGAAACTGATTTTTTCAGTGCTCCCAAAAAAGTGCTGCACTTTGCACCCGAGCAGGCTTTTTATAAATTGTTTCGCTCTCAGAAAAACCTAGATTACACCACCACAGATTTGGTTTCGCCACTGGCAGACGTAAAGGCAGATATTTGCCAGCTTCCTTTTGAAGACAATAGTTATGACCTGATCTTGTGCAACCACGTACTAGAACACATTCCCGATGACACCAAAGCGATGCAGGAAATGTATCGCGTTTTAAAACCCGGCGGGATGGGTATTTTCCAAATTCCCTATGATATTTCTAGGACGACGACTTACGCAGATGATACGATCACCGACCCACAAGTTCGGGCAAGAATTTTTGGGCAATATGACCATGTGCGGATCTATGGTCGAGATTATTTTGCCAAATTAAGAAGCATCGGTTTCAGGGTTGTTGAAGAGGATTATACGGCCAAGATTTCACCCGAATTGGTAGAAAAATATTGTTTGGCCAAAGGCGAAATTATTCCAGTTTGCTACAAATAACAGTTTTTGGCATTCCCTACTTTTTATCAGTATTCCGATGAACATAATTTGTTATATTTACCATTCAGAAATGTAACCTATGATGCGCAATCCATTTATTATTCGGCTGTTTTTCTTTTTTACTTTTGCGACCGGCTTGGCTCAGACCGAAAAAGAAATCGTTCCGCCTTACAATATCAGAACTGTGTCAATAGTTCAAAACGGACAAAATATTGTTCCTTTAATAAAATTAGGTGACGCTTTCCAGTTGCAGTTTGACGATTTGTTCGGCAATGAAGCCAATTATTATTACGTTTTTGTGCATTGTGATTACGATTGGAAACCCTCCCAGCTTTCAAAGGCCGAATACCTTAGAGGATTTGATGACATCCGTATTCAAGATTATTCTAATTCTTTCAATGCGCTGCAAATTTATTCGCACTACAAAATTCAATTCCCCAATAAAAACACCCAATTGTTGGTTAGTGGCAATTTTATAATTAAAATACTGAATGAAGACAAAGAAGTGGTTTTTTCAAGGAAATTAATTGTCTATGAAGATTTGGTATCGGTACCGATGCAAGTTAAAAGGGCGCGAAATGTCAAGCAAGTCAACGCAAAGCAAAACTTAGATTTTGCTATCAAATCTACTACTGTATTATTCCAAAGTCCATTGACCAATGTCAAAGTGTTGTTGCTTAAAAACGGACAGTTGAGCACCGGCATTACCAACATCAAACCGATGTATACCATTGGTAACGATCTGATTTACAAATACGATACGGAAACCCAGTTTTGGGGCGGCAATGAATACCGGTTTTTTGAAAACAAAGACATTCGGGCTGCCAATAATAATGTTGGCAGAATAGATTCTAACGGCGGCATTTACAATTCCCATTTGTATACCGACAACGCCCGAGCCACTAATCAATACAGCTACAACCCGGACATCAATGGCAATTTCATTGTTAAAAACATTAATGTTGAAAATAATGAAATTGAAGCCGATTATGCTTGGGTGTTTTTTAGTGCCTCTGCGCCCGCGTACTTTGGGAAAAGTGATGTATACGTTAGCGGAATGTTTAACAATTATGCACTGATCCCTGAGTACAAAATGGATTACAACAAAGACAAAGGGATTTTTGAAAAAGCTATCATGATTAAACAGGGTTTTTCTAATTATCAATATGTATTGTCTGATAAAACCGGGAAATTAGACAATGAAAATGCAATTGATGGCAATTATTATCAAACCGAAAACAACTATTTTGCGTTAGTGTATTACAAGGAGAACAACCAACGATACGATCGCGTTATCGGCAAAGGCGTAGCGAGTTCAGTGGATATCATCAACTGATAAAATTTAACTTTAAATACGCATTGGAAATTCTTATTTTCGTAAATTTGACATCACTAAATCAATGCTCCCATGGTTTCGCAAATAACAAGAGGCATAAAAATTTCAGTTCTGACGACTTTTGAAGGTACTTACTTCAAAAATCACAAGATTCATTTTGCCTTTAGTTATGAAATTACGATCGAGAACCACAGCAAAGATTCTGTGCAGCTTACCTCGCGTCACTGGGAAATTTACGACTCCCTCAATGAAGTAGAATTGGTAGATGGCGAAGGAGTCATTGGCAAAAAGCCCGTGCTTAAACCGGGTGAAATACATACTTATAATTCTGGTTGTCTACTGGCTTCTCCATTTGGCGCAATGCGCGGCTATTTTAATATGATCAATTTTACCACAACCAAAAACTTTAAAGTGATTGTTCCTTCTTTTCGTTTAAGTGCTCCATTTGCCTTAAATTAACTTCCTGCCACCAAAATCACTTCGTCTTTTGTAATGGCGTATACATTGTCATTTCCTTTGGGAGTTAAATAAAAATTTCCTGTGAATTCTCCAAACGCCGGTAAAATCAACTGCTTTTCACTCTGGAAGAAACAAGGCAATTTTAAAGATTGCTTTCCGCTGCCTTTTAATTTAATGCCCGGATGAATGTGACCGCAAAAATTATAAACCCCCTGCCTTTCTTCGGGATAGTGGGTCAATAAAAAACCGTCCACCACCCATTCTTTAAAAATTTCAATTTGCAAATCGGTATACTTATATTTTGCAACAATATCGTGATTTCCCTCAATTAAGAAAATTTTAGCCGAAATGGATTGGGTCCAACTGCTAAACAAATCCCATTCTTTATTGATTTTACTGTGAAATAAATCGCCTAGAAAAACGATGCTTTGGGGTTTAAAAAAATTGACCACTTTGGTAAGTCGGATAAAGTTTTCGAAAATAGTCTCATTTGGAATAGCAATCCCGTGTTTTCTAAAATGCGCCACTTTACCCAGATGGACATCCGAGATTAACAACATATTTTTGTCTTTCCAAAAAATTGCGCCACTAGCATGCAACAAAAAACGCTGCTGCTGGATTTGAATGGTCAAGGTCATTTTAATTTTTCATGTAAGAAGCAGTCATTTTTTTTATTCGATCGGACAAACTTTCGCTTGACAATTTTTCTCGCAATCTGTCAGTAATGATTGGGAAACTGAACGGGGTTGGTTTTTCACATTTTTTCCAAACCAATTGCTGTTCATTTATTCTTTCCAATGACTCAATTAAACGCCCCTCCTCGAGTTGGTGTTCAAAAGTTTCGCGGTAGGCTTGCTGCAACAATAAGTTGTCAGGCTCAAAATCTCTAAAAACTTCAAAAATTAACTGCGAACTGCTTTGCAAATGTCTGGTCTTGATTTGTTTTCCGGGTATTCCGGTAAAAACCAAACCCGAAATCACAGCAATGTCACGGAATTTTCTACGCGCCATTTCAGTCGCATTTAAACTTTTTTGTAAATCATAGTGCAAATGGGCTATTGAAAATAAATTGTTGTCAAAAACGGCCTGCATGTCTATCTCGGTATCCGAAAGCAATTCAAAACCGTAATCGTTATAAGCCAAGGAAAAGGTAATCGGCGAGAGCAAACTGATGCGATAGGACATTACACTAGCCAATGCTTCGTGAACAAACCTTCCTTCAAACGGATAAAATACCGCATGAAAACCTTCCCGGGTTTTAAATGTTTCAATTAAAAATTCATCCGTAGTCGGAACGATACTTTCTTTTCTTTGCCTTTTAAAAAGTGGCGCCAAAGCTTTAAGTTCGGGCGTCAGGTTTTCTGTGTTGGCTGTATACAATTCCTGTCGAAGCAATTCACTCATCTGTGCAGACAAAGTCATTCTTCCGCCCATCCAACTAACGGTGCGGGATATTTTTTTCGGATCGGCTTTCCGCACGAGTGCTTGCATGTTTTTTACACGAAAAAGTTCTAATTTCTTGCCTGCAAAAGTAAAAGTATCACCCGGATTTAGTTTGGAAATAAACCATTCTTCGACCGTGCCAATATATCCACCGCTCATGAATTTTACATTTAAAACGGCATCGCCAACGATAGTCCCGATTTGCATTCTGTGATGCATGGCGATCCTGCGGTTGTTAATTTTAAAAAGACCATTGGCTTCGATCTCTACTTTTTTGTATTCATCATACGCTTGAAGGCTCTGACTCCCGTTGGTAATAAAATTCAGCATCCAAGTCCATTGCTCAAAAGTCATCCCCTGATAACAAAAAGTTTGCTTTACTTCTTTGTAGATTTCGTCAGGAAAAAAACCGTCAGAAACGGCAAGTGTATTGAGGTATTGCACCAAAACGTCCCAACTGCTTAGATAAGGAATTCGGTCCTCAACCATAGTTGCTGCCACAGCTTTTTTGAGCGCAGAAGCTTCAATCAATTCCATCGCGTGGGTGGCCAGAAAATAAATCACACTTTCTTTTCCGGGTTGGTGGCCGCTTCTACCCGCTCTTTGCAGAAAACGCGCTACCCCTTTCGGACCTCCAACTTGAATGATGGTTTCAACGGGTGCAAAATCGACTCCCAAATCCAGACTCGAAGTACACACAACCACTTTAAGTTCTTCCTTACGAATGGCATTTTCAACCCAGAGTCGCGTTTCACGATCAATACTGCCATGGTGCATCGCCATTTCTCCGGCAAACTCGGGATATTTTTCCAATAAGGTTTGGAACCAGAGTTCACAAGCCGAACGCACATTGGTAAAAATCAGCGTGGTTTTGCTTTGTCTCACTATTTGGGCTACGGCATCGATCAAATGCAATCCCATGTGACCGCGCCAAGGATAAGTTTCCATCTTATCGGGAATGATCGACAGAACTTTTATTTTTTTATGGAGATTGGCGCGGATCAACACTGAATTCAGGTAATGTTCCGAATTCATCCCCAACAAAACTTGTTGCGCCTGTTGTAAATTTCCGATCGTGGCGGATATTCCCCAAATACGCATTTGGGGTGCGATCGTTTTTAATCTAGACAAAGCCAATTCGGTCTGCACACCGCGTTTCGTTCCCAACAATTCGTGCCATTCATCAATTACTATCGCAGTGCACTCTCTAAAAGTTTTTTCATATGCTTTGGAGGCCAACAACAACTGCAAACTTTCAGGCGTTGTGATTAACAAATCAGGCATCTTGCTTTTTTGTTTTGCCCGTTCACTCTGGGAGGTATCACCAGAACGGATACCAACGGTCATGGGCACGCCCAAATCTTTGACCACACGTTCGGCAGCTTGTTGAATCTCTACTGAAAGCGACCGCAAAGGCGTGATCCAAATGGCTTTGAGTCCGGGTGTTGGTTTGTCAGCATAATCGGGATTCATTTTGATGTAATTCAAAACAATAGGAATCCAAAGTGCATACGTTTTTCCGCTTCCGGTAGGTGCGTTCAAAAGTCCGTTTTTGCCCTGTAAGAAAGCAGTCCAAGTATCTTTCTGAAATTGAAATGGCTTCCATCCTTGGTCCTTAAACCAATTTTCGGCTGTATCAAACAACTGGGTCCTATTCATGCTGAAATCATATTTTTTAAATCTTCGATTGAATTGGCCTCGTCTATTTTTTTATCTTGCCGCCATCTTAAAATTCTTGGAAATCGTGTGGCAATTCCGCTTTTATGTCTTTTAGAAAGGGCAATACCTTCAAACCCAATTTCAAAAACAAGCTCCGGCGTGACGCTTCTCACCGGACCGAATCTTTCTAAAGTGTGTTTTTTTATCCAGTCGTCTACTTTCCTAAATTCGGCATCCGTCAGGCCAGAATAGGCTTTGGCAAAGGTAACCAGCTCCCGATCACCATTTTCATTTGCCTGCCAGAGGGCGAAGGTGTAATCGGTAAATAAATTAGAACGTCTTCCGTGGCCGCGCATAGCATATGTCAAAACCGCATCAATAACCAGCGGTTCGATTTTCCATTTCCACCAATCGCCTTTTTTGCGCCCGACCTGATAAGTAGAATTTTTGTGTTTTAGCATGAGCCCTTCGCTTTTCATTTCACGCGAACGCATTCTTTCTGCTGCAATGTCTTCCCAAGAATTCAGAAAAACCTTTTCAGACAATTGAAATGGAAGGCTTTTATCCTTTATAGATTCATGTAAAACTTCGAGCAGTTGGCGCCGCTGTTCGTAAGGCAAATGTCTTACATCTTTACCCTCCCATTCTAACAAATCGTAGGCTTTAATTATTACGGGTGTTTTTTGAAGAAGCGCTTGAGACACCGTCTTGCGTCCGATGCGGGTTTGCAGGTCATTAAAAGTACCGACTTGCCCCTCGAAAAACGGCAAAATTTCACCGTCGATTACTGTTCCGTCGGGGATGACGCCAACAAAGGCACGAAATTCAGGATATTTATCAGTTACCAATTCTTCGCCGCGACTCCATACATAAATCTCATTTGCTCTAATAATTGTTTGTGACCGAATTCCATCCCATTTGTGCTCAACAGCCCAATCTGGCGCATGGCCAAGTGCATTGACGTCGCCTTCAATCGGATAGGCGAGGTAAAACGGATACGGTTTCGACAAATAATCACTGCTCTTTTCATCTAAAATTAATTCTTGAAACGAAATGGTATTCGGATTCCAATTGCCCATTAATTTGTAAGCTAAAACATCTTCGTCGACATCTGTCGCTTTTGAAAGGGCGCGCGTCATCAGTTTTTGGCTTACACCGATGCGGAAACTTCCGGTAATTAATTTGGTGAAAACAAAACGTTCGTAATAATTTAATGCCAGCCAATTCTGTTGAAGATAGTCCCGCTTTTCGATGTCTGACTTTTTTTTCAAAGCGATCATTTCATTCAAAAATTCGGTCAGACTTTTATCGGTATGTTCATTTGTTGTAGGAATGATTAGCGCTATGGTTTCGGCCAGATCGCCTACGATATGATAACTTTCTTCAAAAAGCCAAAGTGGAATATTCGCAAGCTCGTTGGCCCAAATTCGCAGCAATGTCGTATTTACTGGTCGTGGTGGTCTGCGGTGCGAGAGAATAGCAATGGTCCACACTTTATCTTCATCGGCAGCATAGCGAAAATAATTAGCCAACGCATCGACTTTAATATTGGTTTTGTTGGAGCTGTCAAGTGTTTTAATAAGTTCGGCAAAATTTTTCATAATACGGTGGCAAGTTCTTCCTTATCATTGGCTTCAGCTGTTTCACCTTCATCGCCCTCGAATTGTGTGTGTTCTGTTCTCGCATCATAGCCTAACTCTCGCAGGTATTTCGAAAAAATATCCGAATAGCCATGGGTACAAATTATTTTTTCGGCACCTGTGGCTTTAATGCTGTCAAGCAAACCATACCAGTCGCAATGATCGCTGAGTACAAATCCTTTATCAATCGCCCGTCTTCGTCTGGCACCCCGAAAAGCCATCCAGCCACTGGCAGATCCGGTCACAAAAGGGGTCATTTTCCGAATCCAAGTGCTGCCATGAGCGCTGGGGGGAGCCAAAATTATATTGCCGAGCAATGCCTCCTTTTTTGTGTCACGAGTGATTAAAGTGGTGGGTGGAAAATCGACAAGAGGTCGCAAAACTTGAGTCATATTTTCGACGGCGCCATGCGTGTAAATTTTTCCGATATCGGTATCGAGGTACTTTAAAAGTCGCTGTGCTTTACCCAAAGAATACCCGAATAAAATAGAAGTTTTTCCCTCGGCCTTGTTTTCTGCCCACCAATTATTGATGTCATTCATTACTTCCCTCTGTGGAATCCATTTGAAAGCGGGCAGCCCAAAAGTACATTCGGTGATAAACGTATCACACTTGACCACTTCATAAGGAACTGAGATGCCATCGTCTTCGGTTTTATAATCGCCGGTAAAGACCCAAACTTCACTTTTATATTCAACTCGAATTTGCGCACTTCCGATAATATGTCCTGCAGGATGGAAAGAAAATTTTACGCCGTTGATGGTAAACGTTTCATTCCAATTTTTGCCAGTCACGTTAATTTGACCCAAACGGTGTTTAATAATCGGCACATTGGTATGGTGTGTAATATAGTTTTGATGACCCCATCGGGAATGATCGGCATGCCCATGCGTGATAATGGCGTTTTTGACGGGTTTCCAAGGATCTAAATAAACATCGGCTTGTTGGCAGTAAATTCCTTTATCATTAAAAACCAAGAGGGGAATTTTCATATTTTAGATTTTGATAAAATTACAATTCCAAACTTATACTCCAAAGAAAAAAATTTATAAGTTTAGCATCCAAGTAAATTAATTTCTTAAGAATTAACATTACCAACTGCGACTCAAATTAGCTGATTTTCAAATTAACCTTTGTACTTTTGTACAGAATTAAACAATTCTAATGTTGGATGTTTGATTGGCAGATTCTCTAATTCTAAAAATTCACTATATTATGGTAAAAGGATTTTTTCATGTCCCAAAAGCAGTTAACGAACCTGTAAAATCGTATGCTCCGAATTCTGCAGAAAAAATAGCGGTTCTCGCTGCTTATAAAAAAATGTGGGATGCAAAAATTGAAGTGCCACTTTACATCGGAAGTGAGCAAATCAAAACGGGAAATACCCAAAACATGTCGGCACCGCACGATCACAAACATATCGTAGGAATTTACCACTTGGCAGAAAAATTCCATATAGAAAAGGCAATTGCCAATGCTTTGGCGTCAAAAACAAAATGGGCCGCTATGGCTTGGGAACAACGTGCTGCAATTTTTCTTAAAGCGGCTGAGTTGATTGCCGGACCTTACCGCGCCAGAATTAATGCCGCTACAATGATTGCGCAATCTAAAAATATATACCAAGCAGAAATTGACGCTTCTTGTGAATTGATTGATTTTTTACGCTACAATGTCGAGTTCATGACACAAATTTACAACGACCAACCAAAATCGGATTCTTCGGTGTGGAACCGTTTAGAATACCGACCGCTAGAAGGTTTTGTGTATGCCATCACGCCATTTAACTTTACAGCTATTGCTGCCAATCTTCCGGCAAGTGCAGCTATGATGGGAAATGTGGTCATTTGGAAACCCAGCGACAGTCAGGTTTTTTCTGCAAAAATCATTATTGAAGTGTTTAAAGAAGCCGGAGTGCCTGATGGGGTTATCAATGTGGTTTTTGGCGATGCGAAAATGATTAGTGACACTATTTTTGCAAGTCGAGATTTTGCCGGAATCCATTTCACAGGATCGACTCACGTTTTTAAAGACATTTGGAAAACGATAGGCACCAACATCCACCATTATAAAACTTATCCAAGAATCGTTGGCGAAACGGGTGGAAAAGATTTCATTTTAGCGCATCCAAGCGCAAATGTAAAGCAAGTCGTGACGGGAATTGTTCG
>JACMOK010000043.1 GCA_014378065.1 Flavobacterium sp. | reverse complement strand
ATGGCGGTGATAAAAAGTGCGGGGACAATCGCGAAATATTTGGCAACGTCGTTGGCGATCGAGAAAGTAGTTAAGGTACCCCGGGTCATTAAAAGTTGTTTTCCGATTTCTACGATTTCAATCAGCTTGGTCGGATCATTGTCTAAATCAACCATGTTTCCCGCTTCTTTAGCGGCTTGTGTTCCGCTATTCATCGCTACGCCCACATCAGCTTGGGCCAAAGCAGGTGCATCATTGGTACCATCGCCCATCATGGCAACGAGTTTCCCACTTTGCTGTTCGGCTTTGATGTAGTTCATCTTATCTTCGGGTTTGGCTTCTGCAATGAAATCATCCACACCTGCTGCCTCAGCAATGAATTTGGCGGTGAGTGGATTGTCTCCGGTCACCATGACAGTTTTTACGCCCATCTTTCGCAAACGGTCAAAGCGCTCTTTCATACCGGTTTTAATAATATCCTGTAGTTCGATAACACCTTGTACTTTACCGTTTTTAATAACCACCAAAGGCGTCCCGCCATTAGAAGATATTGTAATTACTTGTTGTGCCGTATCGGCTGGAAAAGGATGACCTTCTTTTTCCGCAATATTTTTGGCCGCATCTTGAGCCCCTTTTCTGATATTGGTTCCATCTTTCAAAACTACGCCGCTGGTTCTCGTCTCGGCTGTGAATTTAATTAAAGTCGCCCCTTCAATGGATAATTTTTTAGCAATTTCATTTCCAGCCAATTCTACGATGCTTTTGCCTTCAGGTGTATCATCTGCCAAAGAACTCAATACAGCAGACTCAATAAATTCTTCTTCAGCAACCCCGTTGGTGGGATAAAAATGTGTTGCTTTTCTGTTTCCGATAGTGATCGTTCCAGTTTTATCCAACAACAATACATCTATGTCTCCCGCAGTTTCAACCGCTTTGCCAGATTTGGTAATTACGTTGGCGCGCAACGCCCTGTCCATTCCGGCGATGCCAATGGCAGATAGCAATCCGCCAATCGTTGTAGGAATTAAACATACAAACAGCGAAATAAATGCCGCAATGGTAATGGGTGCTTTGGCATAATCGGCGAACGGTTTCAGTGTCACGCAAACGATAACGAAGATAATGGTAAAGGCGGCCAGTAAAATAGTCAATGCGATTTCGTTGGGTGTTTTCTGGCGACTGGCTCCTTCTACCAAAGCAATCATTTTGTCGAGAAAACTTTCTCCAGGTTCAGAAGTGACCATCACTTTGATTCTATCCGACAATACTTTGGTTCCGCCGGTCACAGATGATTTGTCTCCGCCTGCTTCTCTTATTACAGGGGCGCTTTCACCGGTTATAGCGCTTTCGTCAATGGTCGCTAAACCTTCAATGATTTCTCCATCTGTAGCGATTAAGTCGCCTGTTTCACAAACAAAAATATCGCCTTTTTTTAATTCAGATGAACTGATATTTAGAAAATCGCCATTGGGTAAAACTTTACGGGCTGGTGTTTCTTCACGAGTTTTTCGCAAACTATCGGCTTGTGCCTTTCCTCTGGCTTCAGCAATGGCTTCGGCGAAATTGGCAAACAACAATGTAGCTAGCAAGATTAAAAACACAATCAAATTGTAAACAAAACTGCCCTGATTTTGTGCACCCAGCAATATGGATATACACACCACCAACATAATAGCGGTTCCAATTTCTACGGTAAACATTACCGGATTTTTAAACATTATTTTCGGATTAAGTTTGACAAAAGATTGCACAAGTGCGTCTTTGACCTGCTTGCTTTCAAACAATGAATTTGAATTATTTTTAGTCATTTTAATTAATTTTTTAGAGTGAAATATTCCGCTAACGGACCCAATGTCAATGCTGGAAAGAAAGACAAGGCAGCAATAATTGCGATGACCGCAAAAACCATCACACCAAAAATGGTGGTATCTGTTTTTAAAGTTCCTGCACTTTCAGGGATGTATTTTTTACTGGCCAACAATCCGGCAATCGCTAAGGGACCAATAATTGGAATAAAACGTGACATCAACAAGACGATTCCTGTGGAGACATTCCAAAAAGGATTGTTGTCGCCAAGGCCCTCAAAACCAGAGCCATTATTGGAAGCGCTAGAAGTAAATTCATATAGCATTTCAGAAAAGCCATGATAACTCGGGTTGTTGAGCCAAGCGGTGGCATTTCCGCTAAACCAATAGCCCATCGCAGTGTCATTGGCAGCAAAGTAGGAGGCCAAAGCGGTTCCTGATAAAATCAATAAAGGGTGAAGAATAGCGATGAAAGCGGCAATTTTAACTTCGCGAGCTTCAATTTTTTTGCCTAAGAATTCAGGAGTTCTCCCTACCATCAGTCCAGAAATAAAAACTGCGAGAATGATAAAAATATAGAAGTTTAAGTATCCAACGCCGCAACCGCCGTAAAATGCATTGACCATCATAGCCAACAATTGCATTACTCCCGATACGGGCATGGCACTATCGTGCATGCTATTTACCGAACCGGTCGAAATTACGGTGGTGGCAATACTCCAAAACCCGGACATGGCGGGCCCGAAACGCACTTCTTTACCTTCCATGGCGCCAGTAGCCTGAGCAATGCCCATCTTTTCGATGGCAGGATTTCCATGAAGTTCACTAATAACAGTAGGTACCACCAAAAGTAAAAACCCAATGGTCATTACTCCAAATATAACGTAAGCAAACTTTTTCTTTTTAAGGTAAAAACCCAATGCGAAAATCATGGCAAAAGGAATGATCATTTGTGCCCAAAGTTCTACTGCGTTTGTAAAATAAGTGGGGTTTTCGAAGGGATGCGCTGAATTGGCGCCGAAAAATCCTCCACCGTTGGTTCCTATATGTTTGATAGCAATAAAAGCAGCAGCCGGGCCTCTGGAAACCTGTATTGCATCTCCTTGTAATGAATTGATAGCGTCTTTTCCTTCAAAAGTCATAGGTGTACCGCTAAATACCAAAACAACAGCAACAAGAATTGAAAGCGGCAATAATATACGGGTACAACTTTTAACAAAGTAATTATAAAAGTTACCCAATTGGTCTGTGGTGCGTTCTTTCATCGCATTAAAAACCACTACGGCAGCAGCAATTCCGACTCCTGCCGATACAAACTGTAAGAACATCAGCAGCAGTTGAGACAAATACGAAACCCCAGTTTCCCCTGAATAATGCTGCAAATCGCAATTGACTAAAAATGATATGGCAGTATTGAAAGCCAAATCTGGTGTCATATTGGGATTATTATCGGGATTTAAAAACAGCGAACCTTGAAACAATAAAACAAAAAAGCAGAGAAAAAACCAAACCATATTAACACTTAATAATGCTTTGAGGTGTTCCTTCCAGTTCATTTCTTCTGATGAATTGATGCCACTAATTTTAAAAATAAGTTTTTCAATTGGATTGAAAATGGGGTCAAGAAAGGTTTTATCGCCTGTAAAAACTTTAGCGATATACTTTCCGAGGGGAATGGATAAAATTATGGTTAGGATAAAAATACTAATGACGCCGAATATTTCTGTATTCATAATTTAAAAAGGAATTAAAGGTTTGCCCTTCGAAAGTGCAGAAGGTATAATTTAAAATTTTTCAGGTTTAAGCAATACATAAACCAAATAGGCAAAGACAAGGATTGCCACAATAAATAGTGCGATCATAATTTAGATTGTTTCAAAAAATTTAACAGCTTTAAAGCAAATGACAAAAAGCAATACTGCTAATGCGAGTAAGAGAATGGTTGCGATCATTATTATTGGATTTTAATTTTTATCGTTTTATAATTAGACGGAAGTAGCGTTAATTTGTTTTATATATTCTACTTTTAAACTAGTCGGAAACAGGTTTGTAATATTACAATGGCGGTATTCCATAAAAGAAGAAATAGAATAAATGTACACATTGGAAATGGCATTTTTGGTTTCGTTGTTTCCTGTGGAAAACAGTCGTTCCGCTAAGGCCAAACATTTTTTGGCTTTCCGAATATTTCCAGAAATTATGGCTTTTTTTGTAATCTCGCCAAAGCGTTCGGCTTGCTTGTGAATGGTTGCGACTTGGTTTTTCATCAGATTGAATTATTTGAGTTTCCGCCCCAAGCCAAAATTTGTTCCGAAAACCTAATCATGAAGTTATAGAATTGTAAATCAATATGTTGCGTTTTTATTTAAAATTTTTATGTTAAAAAAAACCTATCAATATGATAGGCTTTTCTCAAATTAGTACTTTTAAATTTTTCGCAAGCATCGTTAATCTTTCTCGCTATAATCCAAATTCGTCAATTTTTCGATACAGCGTCGCCACGCCAATTTCAAGTAATCGGGCAGTTTCGGCTTTGTTGCCTTTTGTATAATTCAATACTTTTTGGATGTGCAGTTTTTCTACACTTTGCATGGAAAAAGCGGAAAGTGTTTTATTATTGCTTCCTTCCTGATGTTGAATTTCGTAGGGGAGAACGCTAGAGGTTAACGTCTCACAATTGGCTAAGATTACGGAGCGTTCAATCACATTTTTTAATTCCCTAACATTTCCCGGCCACTGGTAGGCTTCCAATTTTTGAAGGAAATCGGGACAAATGGTCAATTTGGTTTTATTGGTTTTTTGACAGAATTGGTCTACGAAGTAAGTCGTCAGTGGCGCAATATCTTTGGTCCTTTCACGTAAAGGGGGAATGATAATCTCAAAAATATTAAGTCTGAAATACAAATCCGAGCGAAAACGATGCTCACTGGTTTCCTTTTTTAAATCGCGGTTCGTGGCAGCAATTAAGCGAAAATTAGATTTTTTGGGTGTCGTATCACCTACGGGAATGTACTCGTTGGTTTCTAACACCCGCAGCAATTTGGCTTGTAGTTCGATCGGCATCTCTCCGATTTCATCCAAAAATAAAGTGCCGCCATGGGCTTCTTCCACAAAACCCTTTTTGTCTTTTAAAGCACCCGTGAAGGCGCCCTGTTTGTGGCCGAACAATTCGCTTTCAAGAATCTCTTTGCTAAAAGTACTACAGTTTAAAGCCACGAATGACTTGCCAACTCTCTGGCTATTTTCGTGAATGGCTTGTGCAAAAACTTCTTTTCCGGTGCCGGTTTCTCCGGTGAGCAATACTGTCGAATCTGTTTTAGCCACTTTTCTTGCTAAATCAATAATTTGTTCCAGTACTTTAGATTTTCCGATAATGGTGTCAAACGAATATTTATCTGAAATGCGTTTTTCTAATTGTTGTACTTTCTTTTGCAATTGTACTTTCTCGAGCGCTTTATGCAGTAACGGAATAATTTTATCATTGTCATCACCCTTTACGATATAATCAAACGCCCCATTTTTCATAGCCCGGACGCCATCGGAAATTTTACCAAAAGCAGTTAGTAGTATTACTTCAGTAAGAGGAAAATTTAATTTGATTTTTTCGACAAAATCGACGCCGTTTCCGTCTGGAAGTTTGACATCACAAAGTACAACATCAATATCCGAATACTCAAGCTTTTTAAAACCCGACTTTAAATCGGGGGCTTCAATCACGTCAAAGCCTTCAGACCTGACGATGCGCGCCAACAAGCTGCGTAATTTTTCTTCATCATCAACGATAAGTATATTTTTCAAGATGCTCCAACTAATTTTATGTAAACTTAAAAAATTTTAAAGTCATTTTGTTGATTTCTTTTTGATCGGAACACAATTATTTACTTCTTTACCATTTTTAGTTTTTGTACCTTCTTTATGATACCCTTTCCAGCATGCTTTTTTCAATGGGTCTTTAACTTTTTTCATGATAATAAATTGAATTAGAATCAAATGTATTTAGATATTTAAATCGTTTGTTGTACTATTTATCGATTTAATTACGAAATTATTTGATTTTCAACGCTATATCTATTTAGCAATATTTTTTACTTCTAAGACAACTTAATATAAAAATGACTAACGCATTAAATTAGTACTTTTACATACCAAAATACTTATATATGTCTGTTGCCAAAAAAGATTACAAAAGAATAACGACCAAATCACTGATTGAAATGAAGGCCAATGGCGAAAAAATATCGATGCTTACGGCATACGACTTTAGCATGGCCAAAATAGTTGATAGTGCGGGTGTTGATGTGATTCTTGTTGGAGATTCTGCCTCAAATGTTATGGCCGGACATGAGACTACTTTACCCATCACGCTAGACCAAATGATTTATCATGCTTCTGGCGTAGTACGAGCAATTGAGCGTGCTTTGGTTGTTGTTGATTTGCCGTTTGGAAGCTACCAGTCTGATCCGAAAGAAGCGTTGCGTTCGTCGATTAGGATTATGAAAGAAAGTGGCGGACATGCCGTAAAGTTGGAAGGCGGGAGTGAAATTAAAGACTCGATAAAGAAGATATTAAATGCCGGAATTCCGGTAATGGGGCATTTGGGACTCACGCCGCAATCGATCTATAAATTCGGAACCTACACCGTTAGGGCTAAGCAAGACGAAGAAGCCGAAAAATTGATGGAAGATGCCAAAATGCTTGAACGCATCGGTTGTTTTGCTCTGGTACTCGAAAAAATTCCAGCCCATTTGGCCGAGAAAGTCGCCAAAAGTATTGCAATTCCAGTTATCGGCATTGGTGCCGGAGGTGGCGTTGACGGACAGGTGTTAGTAATTCACGATATGCTCGGAATGAATAATGAATTCAGCCCAAGATTTTTGAGAAGGTATCTAAATCTATACGAACAAATGACAACAGCCATCGGAAATTATGTGGCTGATATCAAGTCAAAAGATTTCCCCAATGCAAATGAACAATATTAGTGTTATTTTCAAACATTTATAGTGCCGCCCGAAAATGAAAGTATTATCGACCAAAAATAATCTTCACATTGTATATGAAGACAATCATCTCATTGTCGTGAATAAAAGAGTCGGCGACATTGTCCAAGGAGACAAGACAGGCGACAAACCTTTATCGGAGGTCGTTAAAGAATATATTAAAGAAAAATACAACAAACCTGCTGAAGTGTTTCTTGGTGTAGTGCATCGTTTGGATCGGCCTACGACCGGAATTGTAGTTTTTACTAAGACTTCCAAAGCGTTGGCCCGAATGAATGAATTGTTCAGCAATCGAGAAACGCAAAAAACGTACTGGGCCATCGTCAAAAAAAAACCTGAGAAGGAGCAAGATGAGTTGATTCATTTTTTGAAAAGAAATGAAAAAAACAATACCTCCAAAGCGTATCTTAAAGAGGTTCCAGAAAGCAAATGCGCCCGTCTAGAATACAAGGTAATACAACAACTGCAACATTTTTTTGCATTGGAGGTCATACTTCACACGGGAAGACACCATCAAATCCGCGCACAGTTGGCTGCCATTGGATCTCCAATAAAAGGCGATCTTAAATACGGTGCAGAGCGAAGCAATCCTGACGGAGGCATTCACCTTCACGCTCGAAAATTAGTTTTTGTTCATCCTGTTTCAAAGGACATACTCATCATTACCGCACCAGTACCAGCGGATCCCGTGTGGAATGCGGTCGAAAATAAATTCTGATTTTTAGCACTTAAATTGTAATATTTAAAACATAATCTGATACATTTATAAGTTTATAAGTCTTAATTTGCTCAAAAATAAAAAAATAATCATGAAAAAATTATTGATTGTCGGCGTCATTTTATTTTTCGCTAAGTCAGTATCACAGGAACATTTTTCTGGAATCAATACTTCCCAACGTATTGGCATTGTCAACGCTGGGATAAACCCTGCTGAGTTGGCCAACCTTTCTACCACCTTTGAAATTAATATTTTTGCTGCCAGCGTAAAAGCATCGAGCAACAAGGTGGGATTTAGCGATTTGCTAAACAGTTCCAATTTAGAAGCACTTCAGTTTAGCGGCGCTGGTGCTTCAAGTTTAAGCTTTGATGGAGAAATCAACGGTCCCGGTATCGCTTATAAAATGAACAATTGGGGCTTTGCCTTTACCACAAAAGCCTACGCAAAACTTGATGTAGTGGCTGTTGATAGCCAATTGGGAACTGCCCTAAGTCAAAGTATTGCCAATTCATTCCTCATTAATTCAAGTCAAATTAACAGCACCGACAACCAGAGGCTTAACGGCACAAGCTGGGGTGAAATTGGTCTAGGAGCAGCAAGAAATCTTTATGACGACAGTGAGCATAAGTTTAACGTGGGCGTGACTTTTAAACTTCTCTTTCCTGGATCTTACGCCAACTTCGGAGCTGACAAATTCAATGGAACAGTTAACAATAACCTCGGAAATCTGACACTTACAAATACTTTTGCCAATTTAAACATTGCATATTCGGGCAATTTAGGAGACGATTATAGCAAATCCAGTGACTACTTCAAATCGCTTTATGGAAAATTGAACGGCGTTGCCGCTGACCTTGGAGCAAATTACCAGTGGAAAGACACCGACGGCCAACACTACAAAGTAAATGTAGGGTTGGCCCTGAAAAATATTGGAGGTATGACTTTTAAATCTAATAACAATGCTGCTACCAACTATACGCTGAGCATACAAGGTTCACAAAGCCTCAATCTTAACCAATTTCAAAATGCTACAAGTTTAAAAGAGATAGAACGTTTGCTTTTAGCTAGTGGGTACCTTAATAAAACCAACAATGATAAAAAAGATTTTAAAGTAAAATTGCCCACTATTTTTACAGCATATGCGGATTTTAAAATTATCCCTTCGTTTTATGCCACGCTATACACCCAGCAAAAATTAAAAAACGATGCCGACAATGACCAGATTACCAGTCAAAATATAGTGTCGCTAACGCCGCGCTACACGCTTAAAAATTATGAGGTATTTCTACCTTTTTCTCATAGCGAAGTTTCGGGAATCGCTGGTGGAATTGGTTTCCGTGCATATGGATTTTATCTTGGGTCAGGCTCGATAATTACCGCTCTCATTAGCGATACCAAACAAGCAGATGCTTATTTTGGATATGGTTTCAAATTAGATTAAATACTCGTGATTAATTGCTAAATTTGGATTTGCAATCAAATAACATGAATTTTAAAACAGATATTTCCTTTCGAAAGCAATCGCTAATCAAGCTGTTGGATACAGTGATTCGTAACGAAGACGCCATTTTACAAGCCTTATACAACGATTTCAAAAAGTCTGCGTTCGAGGCTGTTCTTACCGAAACCAGTTATGTCACTTCTGAGCTCAAAAATACGATCAAGAGCATTGCGTCTTTAGCAAAGCCTAAACGAGTCTTCCCTTCACTGGCTAATTTTCCTTCAAGAGATTATATTTATAGCGAACCGTATGGCAAAGTTTTAGTGATCGCACCATGGAATTATCCATACCAACTAGCACTTTGTCCTCTCATTGCAGCAGTTGCGGCAGGAAATCAAGTAGTTGTAAAGCCTTCTGAGCTGACGCCCCAAACTGCTGCTATTATTGCAAAAATTGTTGCGGAAACCTTTGATGCAGATCACGTTGATGTCATTCAAGGTGGTACTGATGTGGCCAACGACCTACTTACACAACGTTGGGATTACATTTTTTTTACCGGTAGTGTACCCGTGGGCAAAATTGTAGCGAAAGCTGCCGCCGAATTTTTGACGCCTGTCACGCTCGAATTAGGCGGAAAAAACCCTTGTATTATTGATCAAACCGCGTCATTAAAACTGGCGGCGAAACGAATTGTTTGGGGGAAATTCATCAACGCCGGACAAACTTGCATCGCTCCCGACTACATCCTGATACAAAATAAGGTGAAGGCCGAGTTTATTGCACAAGTTAAAGAAGAAATCACGACCGCATTTGGCGAGAATCCTCAACTTTCTGCAGACTATCCAAGAATCGTAAACCACAAAAATTGGAAGCGCCTGGTTGACTTATTATTTGAAACAGATATCGTTTTAGGTGGCCAGACTGATGCGGCATCACTTTATATTGCCCCAACGGTCGTAGACGAACCATCGCTGGACAGCGCAATTATGAAAGAGGAAATTTTCGGTCCGCTATTGCCGATCATTTCTTATGAAAGTCCAGACGAGCTGCATGATATCATCTCAAAATATGAGAAACCGCTATCGCTGTATGTTTTTTCAACAAGTTCAGATTTTATCGAAAAAACCTTGACGCGTTTTTCATTTGGAGGTGGCTGCGTAAATGATACTGTAATTCATTTTGCGAACCACAGATTGCCCTTTGGTGGCGTCGGCCATTCTGGTATCGGGGCCTACCACGGTAAATTTAGTTTTAGAACTTTTTCGCACCAAAAATCAATTGTAAAAAAGGCCAACTGGCTTGATTTGCCTTTGCGGTACGCCCCTTACAATGGAAAATTGAAACTTATTAAAAAACTACTAAAATGGTTGTGATACTTAAAAAAAAGGCATTTTGAAAAGATAAACGGGCACTTATGAATACAAAAAATCGAATTGAAGAGATACAAAAAAACGGTTACGAATTAGATTTTAGTGCCGTCTTTAATGAATCTTTTGAAAATTACAAAAAAATAGCATTTAATGCGGGCATCGTTTTAATTCTCTTGTCTTTTGTCGTTGTGGGAATTGCGATAGGAATTACAGGTATTTTTTGGGGATCTTCTTCATTTGTGGAAAAAATTGGTGGTTTTAAAATACAAAATTTTTCAGCACTCACTTTGATAGTGTATATTTTATTTTTTGCTATATTAAGTGGCTTGGTGAGCCCAATAACGGCAGGCATTTTAAAAATAGCCGATTTGGCGCAACACAACCAGGAATTTTCTATTGCCACAGCTTTTGAATATTACAAAGGAACTTTTTTCAAAGAACTTTTTTTATCTGCCATTCTTATCGCCCTGATTAGTGGTGGTATCAGTACTAGTATTGAAAGTTTTGGAATTCCTTTCTTAGGTACATTAGTTACTTATTTTTTTTCGTTTTTTACTTTCCTAACCATTCCATTGATCATTTTTGGCAATCTGAAAGCCATCGATGCCATTAAAGGAAGTTGTCTTGTGGTATCTAAACAATTCTTCTTGCTGATGGGCCTGCTGCTGTTAGCCATTATCATTTCCAGCTTAGGATTCTTAGGATTTTGCATCGGAATTTTCTTCACCTTGCCTTTTATTTACGCTACACTTTATTGCATTTACAATGCGATTTTTGGGACAGAAAACCGCAGCGAGTTGGACGAAATCGGATTTCCTTTGGATTAATTTCGACTCACATAAATATTATACACAAGCCGTATTTTGAATGAATTATTTTCTTAAATTTCTAAACTAAGAAATTAGGATTAAAACCCGCCCCAAATACAAATTAAAAATAATTTCCATGCTATCTCATTATAGCTTTTTGAATCTATTTTTGAACTATCTCAAAGCTCGCGCTTCGACAAATTTGTATGATCAGGCGATGCAACCTTCAACCGCCAATATTGTCTCTGTGCCCGTCACGCTGTTATGGACCATCTTATCTTTGTTAATTGGGGTTTTATTACTTCTAATTTATCGTTTTCTCAAAGTCCAGTCACAGCATAGCCGTAAAGTAGCAGAAAGTTACAATAAAACAGACGCATTAAATAAAGAATACCAACTTTACTTATTATTTATCGGCGTCATCGTGCCCACCGTAGAAATCATCTTCGAAATTTACAAAGTCCGGTCGCAAAGTCTGCTGCTTACTAATTGTTTGATCGGAATATTTTTCATCACACTTTATTTCATAAGCAAAAAATCAGCCTTATTGCTTACCAAAATTCAGCCTTTTTTTGTTGTGGTCTATTTTGTGTATTTTGCGCTGATTGCCAGAAACCTAATTTTCAGAAATTACGACATCATCACCATCTTAGCTCTGGTATTGTCATTCTTTTTTGCTTACAATGTCATCAAACCCATTCGGGTGTATTGGATTTTCGTGGTTTTGGTTTTTATCTTTTTATTTGCCATTGTTGTTTTTGATTGGCTTCCTTTGAAAACGATCATCGTCATATTCAGCTATTGCATTCTCGTGGTTTTTGTCAATTATATCCGACATATCTCCTTATTGAACATTCGCGACAAATTCCGGTTTACCAATGAAATTGTCCACAAAGGAAATTCACTGACAATAGCCACCAACAAAAAAGGAGCCCTGTCTTTCTGTAGTGAAAGTATTACCGAAATTTTAGGCTACACGCCTGAGGAAGTGCTAGGCTTTGGGTTTTGGCATCTCACAGAGGATGAAGAATTTATTGGCGAAGAATATCATCAAGATTATGTTAATAATCGGCTCCATCTTAGAAAGTTAAAGTGCAAAAACGGCGAATACAAGTACATTCAATGGAAAGACAAAAAATTTAATGAGGATTTGATTATCGGCATTGGCCAGGATGTGACCGAGCAGATTCATTTCCAAAACCAATATCGAAATATTATTGAGGCCGCGACCGATTTAATTTATGAAGTGAATGAACAGGGCGAAATCACCTATGCGAGTCCGTTTACCATCAAAACCCTTGGCTACACCAGAGAAGAAATTCTAGGCCAGCACTATACTTCGTTTATCCAAAAAGACTATAAGGAGCGGGTTCAGGAACATTATTCAAACACCATCGACGAAACAGAAAACTACATAGACCTGGTATTTCCGTTGGTTAAAAAAAATAACGAAATGCTTTGGATATCCCAAAAAGTCACCCTTAAAAAAGGAGAAAGCGAAGCCAATATTGGCTATTTTGTTTTCGCCAGAGATGTAACGTTGATAAAAAATCTTGAAGCTGAACATTATGCCCGGGCGCAAAAAGTCAGAATTCACAATGCCACCATCAAACAATTAACCTCGAAAAGTTATTCTAATAAAGAAAGTTTCAACAGCATCTTAAAAAACATACTGTCGACGGCTTCTAAAAGTTGTACGTTAGACCGAGTAAGTTACTGGGCTGCGGTGGAGGAAGGATTGTCTTGCGAAAATTTGTATTATTTGGCGCTGAATCGTTTTGAAAAAAACTTTTTTATCGACCGCAAAAAATGTCCTGACTATTTTACAACATTGGAAATGGGTTCGCCTATCGTTGCTTCAAATGTGTATGAAAATCCAACGACAAAGGAACTGTGTTATGATTATTTTCCGACTCACAACATCAAATCACGGCTCGAAACCCCGATATTCCTCAATGGAAAACTTACCGGTGTTTTGTGTTTTGAAATGGTTGACGATGCCACAGAATGGGACAATGAAGACATTAACTTTTCGAGATCTATTGCAGACATCATTGCGATTGCTATTGAATCACAGATGCGGATAGAAGCTGAAAAAAAACTTGTGTATAAAAGTGAAATCCTGATTGAAATTTCAAAAAATACGCAGAAATTTTTGCTATCAAAAAATACGAAGGAAATATTAGAAGGAATTCTTGAAACTATAGGCCGTGTCACGCAAGTTGACGTATTATCTTTTTATGAAAACGACGTGTTGCATCATCAGGTGCACCAAAAATACCGTTGGCTTAGCGAAACAAATTCTTTGGCCGAACTCAATCCGTTAATTATTAGCGTTCCGTACACCAAAGTTCCCGATGTTATGGAAAGTCTTTTGTCCGGAAAACCCTACTTCTCGGTTACCAGAAAAATTAAGGATGAGAATACCAGATCACTCTTACAATCTTTAGACACCAAATCTATCTTATTCCTTCCCATTTTTGTCAAAGAAAGTTTATACGGCTTCATCGTTTTTATTGTCACCAAAGAAGAAAGGGAATGGACCAGTGACGAGATCAGTGTCTTGCAAACGCTAACCAACAACATTTCTTACGCCATTGAGCGCAATATCAACGAGGCCATCATTTTAGAAAATGAGGAAAAGTTTCGACTTCTAGCCAATAATATTCCGGGTGTGGTTTATCTTTCGAATAATGATGATTACTTTTCAAAAATATATTTAAACGATCAAATTGAGAAACTCACCGGCTACCCAAAAGCAGATTTCATAAGCAATAAATTTTTGTTTTTTGATATCCTGCATCCCGAAGACAAGCAAAAAATAATCGCCAGCCAACGCGAGAGTCTCCTGCACAACAAACCCTATCATTTTGTTTACCGCATCATCAAAAAAGGAGGCGAAATGGCTTGGGTAGAAGAATTTGGCGAAGCCATTTATAAAGATGGCAGCATCGATTTTATTGAAGGTATTTTTATAGACATTACTCAAAAAATGGAAACCGAATCGGCCGTAAAAGCAAAAGAATATGCCGAGGCGGCAAACAAAGCCAAATCAGAATTTCTAGCCAATATGAGCCATGAAATCCGAACGCCCCTGAACGGCATTATAGGATTTACCGATCTGCTGATGCATACCAATCTGGAAGGTTTTCAGAAGCAATATATGAACATCATCAACCAGTCGGCCAATTCATTAATGGAAGTGATCAGCAACATCCTCGATTTCTCCAAAATTGAATCGGGGAAGTTAGAACTCGATTTTGAAAAATACAACATCGCAGAATTATGCAACCAAGCATTCGAACTCATTGGATATGAATCCAAATCGAAGCCACTTACATTAGTATTAAACATCGGTGCCGATGTGCCAAAATTCATTTGGATAGATTACATCCGGCTCAAGCAAGTTTTAATTAACCTGCTGAGCAATGCCGTAAAATTCACCGAGAAAGGCACCATCGAACTGAATGTTGCCGCTGTCAGCGAAAAAAACAACAAGGTGCTTTTGCGGTTTTCGGTGAAAGATACCGGAATCGGAATAAAAAAAATAAATCAAGTCAAAATATTTGATGCTTTTTCTCAAGAAGACAGTTCAACCACTAAGAAGTTTGGCGGAACAGGATTGGGGTTGTCAATTTCAAACCAACTTTTAAACTTAATGAACAGTCGTTTGCAACTTCACAGTAAATTTGGACAAGGAAGCGAGTTTTTCTTCGAAGTTGTGTTTAAAACGGCCAACCTTTCAAAAGACAAACCAAAACCAGCGGGTACCATCCTAAAAGAGTTGACTAAAAATAATTTTGAAACCAAAAACATTACGGTTTTAATCGCCGAAGACAATAAAATCAACATGCTGCTCGCCGACACTTTGATCAAACAAATCCTTCCCCAAGCCATTATTATACAGGCGCGTGACGGACAAGAAGCTGTCGAACGATGCAAAGAAATTCAAATAGATCTTATCTTCATGGACTTACAAATGCCATTGTTGAACGGCTATGAAGCCACTAAAAAAATTCGAAAACTGCAAGCAAACCACATTCCAATCATTGCCCTCACCGCAGGGACCGTAATTGGAGAAAAAGAAAAGTGCCTCGAAGCCGGAATGGATGATTATGCCTCAAAGCCCATTGTTAAAAATACTTTGGAGCAAATAATTTCGAAATGGATAACAGTATAAATTTAAAAACACAAGATTATGAAATGGTTAGGAAGAAGACAAAGCGATAATATGGAGGACCGCAGAGGAGTTTCTGGCGGAAAAATAGCAGCAGGTGGCGGAATCATTGGATTGGTAATTTTACTAATCAATCTTTTTGGAGGTCAAAATGGCCAACAACTGAGTCCCATGCTCGAACAATTGCAGCAAGGGCAGCAAAGCCAGCAAACGACAAGAGAGTTAACGGCTGAAGAAAAGAAAACAGGAGCATTTATAGCCACAATTCTCGCAGATACAGAAGACGTTTGGAAAGAAATATTTGTCCAGAATGGCCTGACCTATGAAAACCCTAAAATGGTGTTATTTACCGAGAATGTAGAAACGGGTTGTGGCTCGGCCACTGCCGCTTCGGGTCCGTTTTATTGCCCCGCCGATCATAAAGTGTATATGGACTTAGCCTTTTTTGAAGAATTAAAATCAAGGTTCGGCGCAGAAGGTGGCGATTTTGCTGTGGCCTATGTCATTGCCCATGAAGTGGGACATCATGTGCAAAACCTTTTGGGAACCTCTGATAAAGTAAGAAAGTTACAGGAAGGAGCCTCTGAAATAGAAGCCAATAAATTGTCGGTAGCCCTCGAATTGCAAGCCGATTTTTTTGCCGGTTTATGGACGCACTTTAACCAGAATAAAAATCAGATTTTAGAACCCGGAGATATCGAAGAAGCCTTGAGCGCGGCCAAAGCCGTCGGTGATGATGCCATTCAAAGCAAAATGCAAGGCCACGTCGTTCCGGATAGCTTTACCCACGGCACTTCGCAGCAGAGAATGTTTTGGTTCAACAAAGGTTTTAAATCGGGCGATATAAAACAAGGCGATACTTTTGCAGAGTTGCATTAAAAAAAACAATGTTATAAACGACATCTATTCTTCCTGCTCGTCGGTCATATTTGTCTTTGAATATCCTCGCCATTTTTCAATGAGTTCTTTCATATCGGCGGGAAGCTCCGTGTCAAAACGCATCATTTCTTTTAAGGTGGGATGTATAAAGCCAAGGGTTTTCGCGTGCAAAGCCTGACGTGGCAATATTTTAAAACAGTTGTCTATAAATTGCTTGTATTTTGTAAAAGTGGTGCCTTTCAAAATCAAATCGCCACCATAACGCGCATCATTAAATAAAGGATGACCAAGATGTTTTAAGTGCACACGAATCTGATGGGTTCTTCCTGTTTCCAAAATACAAGAAATCAACGTTACATAACCAAACCGTTCCAACACTTTATAATGGGTAATCGCGGGTTTACCAACTTCAGGATCAGCAAAAACAGCCATTTGCATCCGATCTTTCACGTGTCGAGCAATATTGCCTTCAATAGTGCCTTTGTCTTCTTTTACATTGCCCCAAACCATCGCAATGTATTCGCGTTCCGAAGTTTTGGCTTCAAACTGCTTGGCCAGATGCGTCATTGCCGCTTCGGTCTTGGCAATTACCAATAGTCCGGTCGTATCTTTGTCTATTCTATGCACCAAACCCGGCCGTTCACTGCTGTTCATCGGTAAGTTTTCAAAATGATAGGCCAAAGCATTGACCAAAGTTCCAGTGTAATTTCCATGTCCCGGATGCACCACCAAACCCGCTGGCTTGTTAATTAACAATAAGGCGTCGTCTTCATAGACAATATCAAGCGGAATGTTTTCAGGATCGACCCGATTCTCAAACGGTGGATGCGACAATAAAATGCGCACTACATCCAAAGGTTTCACCTTATAATTGGACTTTACCCGAAGATCATTTACATAAATATCGCCGTTGGTGGCGGCATTCTGGATTTTATTTCTGGTGGCATTCGGAATCAGATTCATCAGAAATTTGTCAATCCGCAGCAGCAATTGCCCTTTGGGAACTTCAAATCGGAAATGTTCGTATAATTCGTCTTCCAGCTCCGGACTTTCCTGATTATTGTCCATCGGTAGCATTTTGTGGTGTAGCAATACTATCCAATTGGGTTTCGTCAAAACCGACTTTCCCATCGCCCAGCACCAGATCAATTTTCGATGACTTAAAAACCTTGTCACCAGGGTTGAGTTTCTTGCCGTTCAGATGCATTTCCAACACCATATCTTTTCCCAAATACGGTTTATAGGTAATCTCTCCTTCCTCCAATCCAATAGATTTTAAGGTAGGAATAGCTTGTCTGTAGGTTTTCTCGATCAAATTCGGAATCCGTACCATCGAAAATCCAGAAGAATTGATTTTAATATAAATCTTGCGTTCCTCTTTGACTTTCGAGCCCGCAATAGGATCTTGCTCTACCACACTGTGTTTCGGATAATCTTTGTTATAATCTACGCTGTCCAACAACACATATTCCAGATTCAAGGCATCCAACTGCTCCCCCACCTGTTGCTCACTGAGTTTACTCAAATTCGGAACCGTAATTTCCTCGCCATGATTAGTCGTATAAGTAAGCCAATGCATAAACAGAAAACCCATAATGGCGACAATCGCCATGGCAATCAAAACCTGAATCAAAAAAACCTTACTCGTAAGATAGTGGCGTAAACTCATACCTGTATATTTCCCGCAAAGATATAAAAATACTAAAGCCTTTTGGTTTCAAAAAAAATGATAATTTTGTTTGGGCCAATCTGGGTTTTCTCTGGGAGCTATTTCCGGCTATGCGCTGCAATCTCTACGAGGATTTTCGCTGCTATCCGGGCTAGGCATTCCGAAGAAATGCAACGGTCGAAGTTGGTTTTAAAACTTCAAAACCAGAATGGCTTAAACAAACACCAATAAACAAAATCCAACAATGAAAAACATTGCGATTATCATGGGCGGCTACTCCAGCGAATACCAAATTTCGCTCAAAAGCGGCGAAGTCGTATACCAATTTCTAGACAGAACAAAATACAACGCTTTCCGAATTCACATCTCGAAAGAAAAATGGGTTTATGTAGACGACAATCAAAATGAATTTCCAATTGATAAGAATGATTTTTCGGTCACCGCCAACGGAATTAAATATATTTTTGCCGTCGTGTTTAATGCCATTCACGGCACACCAGGAGAAGACGGCTTAATACAGGCTTATTTCGAATTGTTAGGACTGCCCCAAACTTCATGCGATTATTACCAAGCGGCCCTAACGTTTAACAAACGTGACTTGCTTTCGGTTTTAAAACCTTACGGAATTAATAGTGCGATGTCTTATTATCTCAACAAAGGAGACGAAATCAACACCGACGAAATTGTAAAAAAAGTAGGATTGCCGTGTTTTGTAAAACCCAACAAATCAGGTTCTAGTTTTGGCATTTCCAAAGTAAAAACCGCCAACGAATTGCCCATCGCCATTGAAGTGGCTTACAAAGAAGACAACGAAATAATCATCGAAAGTTTTCTTGACGGTACCGAAGTTTCGGTTGGGGTCATCAATTACCAAGGCACAATAACGGTATTGCCCATCACAGAAATTGTCTCTGAAAATGATTTTTTTGATTACGAAGCGAAATATTTAGGCAAATCGCAAGAAATTACACCAGCACGAATCTCCGCAGAACTGACTGAAAAAGTAAATATTATCGCCAAACGCGCCTACGAAATTTTAAAGATGAAAGGCTTTTCGCGAAGTGAATTTATTCTCGTAGACGGCGAACCCTACATGCTCGAAATGAATACCATTCCGGGATTGACGACTGAAAGTTTGATTCCACAACAGGCCAAAGCCGCCGGCATTTCTTTAGAAGATCTGTTTAGTAACGCCATTGAACTGGCATTTAACAACTAAAAAACCATGAATAGGAAAGCCATATTCCCCGGGTCATTTGATCCTATAACGCTTGGGCATTACGATATCATCAAAAGAAGCATCCCATTGTTTGACGAAATTGTAGTGGCCATTGGAATCAACGCCGAAAAAAAATACATGTTTTCTGTGGAAGAAAGACAACAATTTATCGAAACCGCTTTTGCAGACGAACCATCAGTAACGGTAGTTACTTACGAAGGATTGACTATTGACTTGTGCAAAAAACTAAAGGCCCATTTTATTTTACGAGGTTTGCGCAATCCCGCAGATTTCGAATTCGAGAAAGCCATTGCGCATACCAACAGAAGATTGTCAAAAATTGAAACCGTTTTTTTGTTGACCGCGGCCAAAACCTCCTACATTTCGTCAAGTATCGTGCGCGATGTGATTCGCAATGGCGGAGAATATGAAATGCTGGTTCCGGAATCTGTCAGGGTTAAATAATCTTTCGGTCAGAATAACAGCCTCAAAAGGTTAATTTGCTTTAGAAAACCCAGAATTAAAATCTTAGAAAAAAGCTCCAGTTTTACATAAAATAATCATTCAAGGCATAAAGCTATGCAGCAAAAGAGTTATTTTATTTTTCTTCTTCTTTTTTAATTACTTTGCGAGCGACTTCAATTTTAAACTTTTTACCTTTCATTTTTTCGTCTTTGATGCGCTGCAGTAAGTGGCCGACTTTACTTGATTTTACCGCAGCAAACGAAATAAAATCCTTGACTTCTATTAGTCCCAGATCTTCTTTTTCGAGTTGGCCTTTTTGCGAAAAGAAACCGACTATATCAATTTTATTGAGTTTGCTTTTCTTTCCGCCACTAATATAAATGGTTTGAAACTGTGGTGGTTTTGGCAATGTTGTGGCGTGGTCTACTTGTAACTGGGGCATTTTGTAATCAAGGTAGTCCAATTTTTTTTCACTTTCATGAACAATGATGTAAGCGGTTCCGGATGACAGCATTCGCGCCGTTCGTCCGTTTCGGTGCGTAAACTCATCTTCTTTAGCGGGCAAATGGTAATGAATTACGTTTTTCATTTCGGGAATGTCCAAACCCCTCGCGGCCAAATCGGTGGTGACCAAAAAGGTGACGCTGCCATTTCTGAATTGAATCAAGGCACGTTCGCGTTCGTCTTGGTCCATGCCACCATGATAATAAGTCGAATATATTCCCTTTTCATTAAGCGTATCGCTGATTCTTTCAGCAGCATCGCGGTGGTTGCAGAAAATCAGAGCCGATTCTGATCGCAACGAACACAGCAAATGAAACAATGTTCCGATTTTGTCTTTGTCTTTGGAAACAATCATTGTCATCGAAAGATTGTTGCTTTGTTCTGAATCTGGAATAAAATCTAAAATGGTCGGTTGAACCACTCTGGTATATTTTGGAATTTCAATATCCGACGTCGCAGAAACCAAAATGCGTTTGTTTACCTTAACCAATCGGCTAATGATAAACGACATTTGCTCATGAAAACCCAGTTGTAACGACTTGTCAAATTCATCCAAAATTAAGGTTTGAATTAACTCAAATCGGAAGGTCCCTCGCTCCATGTGGTCTGCTATTCTTCCTGGTGTTCCGATTAAAACTGCGGGCGCGTTGCTTAGGTTTTTAATTTCGGTATCGATGGAATGTCCGCCATAACAAACATTAACCTTGTAATCGGTTCCCATTTTTTTCCAAACTTGTTCAATCTGCAAAGCCAGTTCGCGCGAAGGAACCAGAATCAGGCATTGAACAGTTTTGACCTCGGGTTCTAAAATTTCAAAAATCGGCAATAAAAAAGCCAAGGTTTTTCCAGAACCTGTTGGCGAAAGCAGTAATACATTGTTGTCATTCAGGATGGTCTCCTGCGCAGCGATTTGCATTTCGTTGAGGCTTTCGATACCTAAATTTAAAAGTATGTTGTTAGAATGGTGATTGTTCATGGCGCAAAGGTAACGGAATTAAATGATTATGCTACCGAAGTAACAGTCTTAAGCGGTATTGTACTGTGCACCTGTTTAACGAAACTGCACCAATGCAAACTAATTTAAAACCATTTCGTATGAAAAATAATTACATTTGATTTCTTATTTAAAACTTTATGATGCGACGTTATAGCTTTTTCTTATGGCTGTTTTTCTTGGTAAGTTCGGCACAAAATCAATCAAAATATGCGACTTATTTCGAGAAAGGAAATGGAAACCAATCTGCCACTTATAGCGAAACGATTCGGTATTATCAACTTTTAGCAGCCGATTTTCCTTCAATTGAAATTAGAGAAATGGGTTTGACTGATTCTGGTGAGCCTTTGCACATTGTGATTTTTAATCCTGAAAATAAATTTGATTTTATTAAAATAAAAAAAGACAAGGCCGTAGTACTAATCAACAATGGCATTCACGCCGGCGAACCAGATGGTATTGATGCTACGATGCTGTTGTTTCGAGATTTGGCTTTGCACAAAATTGCCATTCCGAAAAACACCGTGGTCGTTGCGATTCCCATTTATAATATAGGCGGTGCTTTAAATCGCAATTCCACTTCAAGAGTCAACCAAGATGGCCCGGAAGAATATGGTTTGAGAGGAAATGCCAGAAATTATGACCTCAATCGTGATTTCATCAAATCGGATACCCGCAATACCAAAAGCTTTGTAGAGATATTTCATTTGATCCAACCCGATGTTTTTATCGACAATCATGTCAGCGACGGCGCCGATTATCAGTATACGCTGACCTACATCATGACCCAGCCGGATAAACTTGGTAATCCGTTGGGGAATTTTTTACGTTCGCAAATGATGCCTTCACTGCTTAAAAGTTTGCAATACCAAAAAATAGAAACCACGCCTTATGTAAATGTTTGGAGCGATACGCCCGAGAAAGGATTTGTTCAATTTTTTGAAAGTCCGCGATTTGCTACAGGTTACACTTCGTTATTTAACACCATTGGTTTTGTGGTTGAAACACACATGCTCAAAAAATATGCTGCTCGGGTTAAGGCCACTTATGCTTTTATGCTCGAAACAATTAATTTTACTGATAAAAATGATCAAAAAATAAAAGCCTTGCGCCTTGAAAACGAATCGCGCTGTGTGGCTTCAAAATCATATCCCATCAAGTGGGAAATTGACAGTAGCAAAGTAACAACACTTTCATTCTTGGGTTATGAAGGAAGCCAGATAAAAAGTAAAGCTACCACAGGAACTCGTTTGTTTTATGACCAGAACAAACCATTTAAGAAAAACGTAAAGTATTATGACACCTACAAACCCGAAAAAGAAATCACCATTCCGAAAGCTTACGTTATCGCGAAAGGATTTTGGAATGTAATTGATTTGTTGAAAGCCAACCACCTTGAGTGCCGCCAACTTAAAAACGATACGCTGCTTGAAGTTGAAAGTTACCACATCGCTGATTATAAGACGGCGACTACTGCTTATGAGGGTCATTATCCGCATCGCCAAACCAAAGTGACTTCAAAGACAGAAAAAATAGCATTTCATGTGGGTGACTACATTTTTTCAACGCAGCAAAAAGGCATTAAATATTTATTGGAAACTTTAGAACCTGAGGCAGTAGATTCCTATTTTAATTGGAATTTTTTCGACACCATCCTCCAGCAAAAAGAGGGCTATTCTGATTATGTATTTGAAGATTTAGCGGTTAAGCTTTTGGCCGAAAATCCAAAGCTGCAAGCCGATTTAGAGCAGAAAAAAAACGAAGATGCCGTGTTTGCGACAAATCCAGAGGCCCAATTGGACTGGATTTATAAAAATTCCATCTACTATGAAAAAGCGCATTTGCAATATCCGGTATATCGGATAATAAAGTAGCTAAAGCTATTTTACAAGTTTTTCTTCTTCAAATAATAATTTGATATTTTCATACGAGTTTTTAAGTGCTTCGGAAATTTCTTGAGGATTGAGCCAAGCTGCTTTTTCAATGCCTTCATCAAGTTGACCCACGGGAATGCCATCAAAAGCTGTTGTCATCTCAAACCAATGCGTAATCTTGAGTTTGTATTTGCCGTTGCGCTTAAAAACATGATAGGTTTTTTGTAATTTTTTGGTCACCATCAATTTACTGACGCCAGTTTCTTCTTCTACTTCTCGTAAAGCGGTGTATGACATTTTTTCTCCCTTTTCCTTGCCGCCTTTTGGCAAATCCCATTTTCCATTTCTAAAAATAAAAAGTACTGCACCGTTCTTGTTGTAAACCAAACCTCCGCCTGCTTTTTGAACAGGGATCTTTTCTTTCAATTTTTTGAATATGACTTTTTCATCTGGATAATACAGATAGCATTTTTTTATTTTGTTGTTAAACATTTTTACTATAAGCTGCTCAATGTCAATGCTTTCCAGTAAGAATATTTGAAAATCAGTTTCCTTAGCGATTTCATTCGTTAAAAAAAGTGGTTTATCGTTGACAAAAACTTTATACATTTGTACTTATGATTTTTAATAAAGATACAGCCGAAAAAACTGCCGAATTACTTTTGCAAATAAATGCAATTAAATTGAATCCGAAAAATCCTTTTACATGGGCTTCGGGTTGGAAATCGCCAATTTATTGCGACAACCGGCTTATACTGTCGTTTCCCGCGATACGAAATTATATTCGAGAGGAATTCTCTAAAAATATCGAAAAACAATTCGGCAAGCCCGATGTTATTGCAGGTGTGGCCACGGGAGCTATAGGCATAGGTATGCTGGTCGCAGAATATATGGGAGTGCCCTTTGTGTATGTTCGCCCTGAACCAAAAAAACACGGACGTGAAAATCAGGTCGAGGGGTTTTTGCAACGTGGCCAAAATGTCGTGGTGGTGGAAGACCTAATCAGTACAGGCAATAGCAGTTTGAATGCCGTAGAAGCGCTGCGTGCAGCTGGAGCCAACGTAAAAGGCATGGTTGCCATATTTACATACGGTTTTGAAATTGCCGAAGAAAACTTTAAAAATGCGCATCTTGATTTGTATACACTAAGCAATTATCATCATTTACTGAATTTAGCAGTGGCTAAAAAATACATCACCGAAACCGAACAAATTACTTTACAAGAGTGGAGTGTCGCGCCAGATTCTTGGGGAATTGAGGTGTAGCCTTTAAAAACTGAGTCAAGTGATTCCAAAATTGGGAATACAGTAAGCCAGATTAAGATTAATTTTGATTTAAAGATATGAATTTAGAAAGTCCCAAAGTAAACGTAAAACAAGCTGCACCAAAATTATTTGATGCTTTGTCTGATGTTAGCAATTTTGAAAAATTAATGCCTGATACCATCGCCAAATTTGAACTAGTCGGTGACGACGCTTTCGTATTTGGGCTGAAGGGCATGCCTGAAATCAAATTAAAGATTAAAGAGAAAGTGTCTCCTAGCAAGATTATACTAGGAGCAGCCAGTGATAAGTTACCTTTTACGTTAACTGCCAACATAGCCGCTATTTCTGAAAATGAATCGGAAGTCCAACTGTTTTTTGACGGCGAATTCAATGCTATGATGGCCATGATGATTAAAGGACCGATAAGTAAATTTATCGAAACCCTTGCAGACAATATGTATAAATTGTAAAAATATATTTCTTAATAGCATGAAAAATAGCCTTTTAGGGAATCCTGAAAGGCTATTTTATTTTGTAAAACGCTGAAATTTATTGAAAATAGCAGTTGGTCGAGTTTTCAGGTTAGTTATGGAAAAATTTAGTTTGAGCAGCGATATATATGTAATATTGCTCAATATTATTTAATTAACCATCAGGTAACATTATGTTAACATTGATTGGACAAGATAAACCCCACGATCTATGCCAAAAACCGACCCACAACTAAAAAGCAATGACTGCGGTATCAGCGCAATCAAGACTGTTTTTAACATTTTTGAAAAAAATATTTCTCGAAAATACATCGAGGAAAATATTCCGTTAGACCAAAAAGGATCGCGCATTTCTGACTTAAAAGACTTTTTCAATGCCAATGGATTTGAGGCCGATTTCAAATTACTGGATTTCAATTTCATTGAAGGAAACGAGGACAAACTAAAAGAATTATTTCCGTTTATTTTACCTGTCGTGCACAAAAACGGTTCGCGTTATATCATTGTCAATGAACTTAAAGGAAAAAAATTTAAAATATTCGATCCGAGTAAAGGCAGTCAGTATTTTATTTCCTTGCAAGAAATTAAAAACAGAGCGCTCCACAACAAAAACGATTGGGATCTGGTAGAGACAGAAGATAAAATATTGGCCATTTGCGCAATTGAACTAGAGCAATACAAAATTAATTTTCACGACGTTTTAGCTGATAATGGGCATGCATCGCTTTTCAACAAACTGACTTACTTTAAATATCTGAAAGAAAGCTTCGGATTTAAAGACAAAGTGGCTGAAAAAAACTTTTTGGAAGATTTGCTCCGCAATCAAGAAATCTCCACCGTGCCTAATAATTTTAAAAGTCTGGAACTTGACAAAGGAAAAATAAAACACAATTCACCTTTACTACTGACCATTCGGGACACTCAGGAAAAAGACGCTTCACTGCATACCTACCCTGCAGAAGAAAATGGCAGTCTGT
>JACMOK010000042.1 GCA_014378065.1 Flavobacterium sp. | reverse complement strand
TTGCTGTTAAATCTCTTTATTTCATCTTAATCATCTTGCCGCGATTCATATTCAGAGACAGGTCGCTTTTGCTTTTTGTAATAAATAAAAGAGTGTCTTTGCCCACCGACCTATTGTCTATTTCAATCGGATTGTCTTGTGCATTTTGGCGAATGATGATTTTGTATTTTCCATAGCTCACTGTGCCTTTGTATGTAACGGCGTCGGGCATTCGTTTGATATAAATACTGTCGTTAAATTCAATTTGATAACCTTGTAGGCCTTTGTCATAAGAAACTTTGTAGGTGCCTTTAAGTTTTAAATTGGGTTGCACAATGAATCCTGAAAGAAAAGTAACGGTCATTATAATTAATAATTTCATGATCTTAATCTTAAGTTTTAAAAGTGAAAGGTACGACAAAACAACGGTTAGCATTACCGAGACACGAATTAGAACCGAAGCAAAAGACGAATTTTAATCTGTAGCCTTTCAATACATAGAAAAAACTGCATGACTCCTTTACAACTTTTTGTTATATTTACGTCAAAATTTCGTGACCATGTATACTACAAAACAAAATGAATTTATGCAGGAAGCCATTCGCCTGTCGATTGAAAATGTAACGTCTGGTAAAGGTGGTCCTTTTGGTGCCGTAATTGTTAAAGACGGTAAAATTATTGCCCGTGGAGCTAACGAAGTGACGTCATCTGCTGATCCAACGGCCCATGCCGAAGTAGTTGCCATCAGAAATGCTTGCAAAACTTTAGGGACTTTCCAACTCCATGGCTGCGAAATTTATACCAGTTGCGAACCCTGTCCGATGTGTTTGGGTGCCATCTATTGGGCTCGACCTGATAAAATGTATTTTGCCAATACCAAAAAAGACGCCGCCGATATACAATTCGACGATCATTTCATCTACGATGAGTTAGAAATTCCGTATCAAAATCGAAAATTAGAAACAGTACAAATGATGCGCGAAGAAGCTTTAGAAGCTTTTAAAATCTGGTCGGAGAGTATCAATAAAGTCGAATATTGATTATTATTTATGATTGAATTCCTATTAAATAATCGACTCATTCAAAGTGATAAAGCGCCCAGCACCACGTTACTCGACTTTATACGCTACGACCAGAACCTGCGCGGCACCAAAATAGGATGCCGGGAGGGAGATTGTGGTGCGTGCACCATTTTAATTGGCGCTTTAAAACACGGAAAATTGGAGTACAGCAGTGCAACATCATGCTTGACACCGTTGCCTAACGTAAATGGTAAACATGTGGTTACGATTGAAGGTTTAAATCTGCCCGATCAATTAAATCAAGTGCAACAGGCAATGGTAGCTTTTTCCGGAACCCAATGCGGTTTCTGTACCCCAGGTTTTGTCAATTCACTGTGCGGTTACGCCTTGACCACCAGCAATTCCAATTTGGAAGGAGCGATTAGCGCCATCGATGGCAATATCTGCCGCTGTACCGGATACAAATCGATCGAGCGTGCCGCAGAAAAATTATCACAACAGTTGTTGCATAAAGACCCAAATAAACCACTTTCTTGGTTGGTGGAGCATGATTTCATTCCAAGCTATTTCTTAGAAGTTGAAGAAAAATTAAAAGCCATTCCGCCTTCAAATAACACAAAAGGTAAAATACCAATAGGCGGCGGCACGGACCTTTATGTTCAGAAGCATGACGAAATGCATGTCATGGATTTGAATTATTTGCTCGGTAAAGCAACAGCCGACGCGATTACTTTCGACGGCAATACTTGTAAAATTGAAGCTGCCGTAACAGCAACCGATTTGATTTCAAACGCAATACTTCTTAAAGCACTGCCACGGTGGTATGACTATTTGAAATTGATCTCTTCTACACCCATCAGGAACATTGGAACCATTGCAGGGAATTTGTCTAATGGCTCACCAATAGGAGATTTTACGATTATCCTTTTAGCGTTAAACGCCGAAATCACTTTAACGGACGGTGATAATCAAAACCGGCAATTGCCGCTTAAAGATTTTTATTTGGCATACAAAACGCTGAACAAAACCGCAAATGAACTAATTTCGGCCATTATGTTTGAGGTGCCAAGTACTACTAAATTCAATTTTGAAAAAGTTTGCAAGCGACAGTATTTAGATATTGCGAGTGTTAATACGGCGATTCATATCACGACAAAAGACGATAAGGTTATTGAAGTACATTGTGCCATGGGAGGGGTGGGGCCTATCCCAAAATTCTTAACCCAAACTTGCGCGTTTTTGCACAACAAATCAATCCATCCCGAAAACATAAAGCAGGCTGAGCAAGTAATGCAAACTGAGATAGCGCCCATTAGTGATGCGCGGGGCACGATTGCCTACAAGAGACTTTTGGCGCGCCAACTGTTTTTTGCGCACTTCATAACGCTTTTTCCAGATACTATAAAAATGCACGACCTGATATGATAAATATAGATGCACAAAATCACGTAAAAGGAAAGTCTATTTATCTCGATGATATTCCCGAATGGCAAGGCACACTTTATGCACTTCCATTCGATGCTACGGTCGCTCATGCTAAAATCGTGAGTATTGACTACACGCTTGCGTTAAAAGCGCAAGGGATCATTGCCATTCTGAATTCTAAAGACATTCCGGGAGAAAATCAGATTGGAGGAATCTTGCCCGATGAGCCTTTGTTTGCCGACGGCGAAGTTCATTTTCGGGGTCAAGTCATTGCGCTTATCGTCGGAACATCAGAACACTATTGTATTCAGGCGGCTAAATTGATTCAGGTAGTTTTCCAAGAAATGCCTATCATCACCGATCCAAGAGAAGCCCAAAAACAAAACCAACTCATCATGCCTCCAAGATCTTTTAGTCTTGGCAATACCTCCGAAGCTTGGGCAGCTTGTGACTATATCTTCGAAGGTCGAAGTGATGTAAACGGACAAGAACATTTGTATATCGAAACCCAGGGCGCCTATGCCCGGCCAAAGGAAGACGGCAGTATTCTGGTTTCTTCCTCTACGCAATCTCCAACAGCTGTGCAAAGAACAGTCTCAAGGGTTCTGGGCATTCCAATGCATAAAGTGGAAGTAGATACCGTGCGTTTGGGTGGCGGCTTTGGCGGAAAGGAAGACCAAGCAACCCCATGGGCCGTGATGGTGGCTTTAGCGACCCAGATCTTGCAGAAACCTGTAAAATTGGCGATGCACCGCATGGATGATATGCGAATGACAGGTAAAAGACACCCGTATTCCGCTGATTTCAAAATTGGATTGAATAAAGCGCTAAAGATTTTAGCCTATGAAGTAACCCATTATCAAAATGCTGGAGCCGCCGCCGATTTGTCGCCCGCAGTGATGGAACGCACGCTGTTTCATTCTACCAATGCCTACTACGTTCCTAATGTCTCGGCCAAAGCTTATAGTTGTAAAACAAATTTACCACCGAACACCGCTTTTCGAGGTTTCGGCGGACCCCAAGGAAAATTTGCTATCGAAGCGGCCATTGTTACAGCCGCCGAGTCCTTAGGGATTAGTCCGGCCGTGATTCAAAAAGCAAACTTGGTGACAGATGGAGATGAGCTTTCCTATGGTCAGATATTGCAACAAACGCAAGCCAAAGCTACTTGGGATGCTTGTGAGGCTACATATGTGTATGCAGCCCAAAAGGAACGCATTGTCACTTTCAATAAAAGCAATTCAAGATATAAAAAAGGAATGGCTGTCCAGCCTATTTGTTTCGGAATTTCCTTTACCAACACCATGATGAACCAAGCGCGGGCCTTGGTGCATATCTATTACGATGGAAGTGTAGTAGTAAGTACAGGGGCTGTAGAGATGGGACAGGGGGTCAATACTAAATTGTTACAAATTGTGACCGAAACCTTCGGTATTCATAGTTCCCGCGTTCGCATTGAATCTACCAATACACTGCGGGTAGCCAATACTTCTCCAACTGCCGCAAGTGCTGGCGCCGACCTAAACGGAAAAGCTTTGCAACTCGCATGTACCGCCTTACTCGAAAGATTAAAGCCATTGGCTCGAATCGAAGCCGAACCCGAAGCCATCGCTATAATGGAAGAATGGGTCTACCGAGGCGCCAACCGCACCGATTTGAGCTGGCAAGATCTGATAATGAAAGCCTTTACGCAAAGGGTAGCCTTGAGCGAAAATGCCCATTATGCTACGCCAATCATTCATTACGACAAAACAAAGGAAAAAGGCCATCCCTTTGCCTACCATGTTTATGGGACTGCAATTCTTGAAGTAACGGTAGACTGTCTTAAAGGGACCTATGATTTTGACAGTGTTAACATAGTCCACGATTTTGGCAAAAGCATGAATAAAACAATCGACAACGGCCAAATCGAAGGCGGAGTAGTACAAGGAATCGGGTGGATGACAATGGAGGAAATTGTGTACAACAAAGAAGGACGATTGTTATCTAATGCGCTCTCTACGTATAAAGTGCCAGACATTTATTCGGTGCCAAAATCAATCAACATCACACATTTGGATACAGAAGGACACGAACTCGCCATCAACAAATCAAAAGCCGTCGGAGAACCCCCACTGATGTATGGATTGGGAGCCTATTTTGCCATCCGCGCCGCGGTAAAAGCATTTAATCCAGAGGCCGAACTCAATATTAATGCGCCGTATACGCCTGAAAAAGTACTGATGGATCTTTACAAAAAGTAACAACATTGCTATTCCCCTTCAAGCCATGATTTTAGATTTCTTTAAAAAAATGCAAATGTTGCTCGAACGCGAAAACCGACTTATTTTATTGGTCGTAATAGCCAATGAAGGCAGCAGCCCCGGGAGGAAAGGGTTTAAAATGGCAGTGTCTCGCAATGAAATGCTAGGAACCATCGGTGGTGGCATTATGGAACATAAACTCGTTGAATATGCCCAACATCTTTTAACCCAAGCACCTTTCACCCCATTTATCAAACAGCAAATTCACGACAAGTCGGCTCCCAAAGACCAATCAGGGATGATTTGTTCTGGACAGCAAACAATTGCTTTTTTTAATATTGATGCTGATTTTAAAATTGTTTTGAATTCTATGAAAACGATTGCTAACCCTTCGGTTTTTTATACCAATCTTGGCATTGATACTCAACTACCCGAAAAGGAATTGATTTGGTCATATTCAGAATCGTTGGCTATGCCCAATCAGGTATATATTATAGGTGGAGGCCATGTGGGTTTGGCCTTGAGCGAAGTGTTGTCGCGACTGGATTTTGAAATTCATATTTTGGACCACCGAGAAAATCTCAATACGATGGAAGCCAATGCTTTTGCCCATCAGAGTCAAACCGTAGCTTTTGAAGAAATTGAACTGTATATTCCTGAAGGTGACAACATTTACGTCGTTATCATGTCGTTTGGTTATCGTACGGACGCAATTATTATTCGACGTTTGCTAAATCGAAAATTTAAATACCTGGGTATGATGGGAAGCACAGAAAAAATGGCGGTATTGTATCAGAATTTAAGGACTGATGGATATGATCAAAACCTGATAGACACGATTCATGCGCCCATTGGAATTGACATCAAAAGTGAAACCGCGCAAGAAATTGCAATCAGTGTGGCAGCCCAACTTATCTGCATTAAAAACAATCGCTAATCAAAAATAAATGCAATCCACAGCCGAAGCTTTTTCAATATTAGACAGCGTTGCTTTTTCATTAAAGGAAAAAGAAGTTTCACTTTGGGACGCCCGTTATTTGGTGCTGGCGCAAACCGTTTTTTCCCCAATCAATATGCCGCCTTTTCGCCAGTCGAATGTAGATGGCTTTGCGATAGCATTGCACGATGGATTGGAATATGCTATTGTCGGTGAAGTGAAAGCAGGCGATGGGCATTCTTTGTGGCTTGAACCCGGACAGGCCGTAAAAATATTTACAGGAGCAGCGGTTCCCGATTCAGCTCAAGCGGTTGTCCCCATAGAAAATGCAGTTCAAAACAACGGTCAATTATTAATTGAGCAACTTGTATTGCCCGAAACTAACATTCGGGCTTTGGGTTCACAAATTTCGAAAAATGCGATAGCTCTTGAAAAGGGCACTTACCTTAACCCAGCGGCCATCGGTTTTTTGGCAGGGTTAGGTATGACCTCGGTCAGAGTTTATTTAAAACCAAAAGTGGGCATAGTGATCACCGGAAGTGAATTGGTAATCCCGGGTTTGCCTTTGCCTCATGGCAAGGTATATGAAAGCAACGGGATCATGTTAAAAGCGGCTCTGGCCGAGGCCCATTATGAAGCGGTAACACTTTATGCCGTTGCCGATGATTTTGATTTAACTAAAACCATACTCGGC
>JACMOK010000041.1 GCA_014378065.1 Flavobacterium sp. | reverse complement strand
CGATTCGGCAAGCAGAAGTAATTTAATTAAAGTGGCGAAAAATTACTACAATTTAAATAATTGGAGCCGATTAAAGAGCGTATGTCAATATTCTTTAAAAAAAAGTCACAAAGAAAATGACGTTTTCCATATAGGTCAATCGTATAGATGGCTGGGTATTTATTATGAAAATATAAGCTTTAACGATAGCGCTTTTTATTGTTATTCAAAAGCTGAAAAATCTTTTACCCTTTTAAACAATCAAAAATCTTTATGTGAAATTTACCAAGACGAGGCTCAAGTTAAATATTACACAAATGATTACGTTGGAGCTGAATATTGTTTGGTAAAAGCGTCAAGAATAGCAACAAAATTTAAACTTGACTATCAGAAAATTAGAATAAATCTTAGCCTTGGATTAAATTGTGCACAGCAAGGAGATAATTATAATGCCCTAAAGTACTATAATAAAGCACTAGTATTGAGTAAAGAAATTAATTTAGGATTTGATGAAATCGCATTAATCTGTGTAAACAATATAGGTCAGAACTATTTTAATTCAGGAAATTTAAGACAATCATTTTTAATATTAAATGAATGTAAAAAGAAGGAGCGATTTTATAAAAAATATTCATTAAATTTTGCGTTCACATTAGACTTTTTGGCGCACGTAAAATTGAAATTGAAAGATTTTAATGATATTGAAACCCTTCATTTCCAAGCAGCTGCTATAAGAGAAGACTTTCATATTGATCAAGGAAAAAACTTTAATAAACTTTATCTTTCAGAATACTACTATGCAATAAATAACTATGTGAAAGCAAAGCAATACGCCCAAGAAGCCTATAATCTTTCTAAAAGTTTTCGCGCACCAAAAGATATGTTGTTGTCTTTAAAACAACTGTCAATCGTAAATCCTCAAAATGCATTAAAATACTCACAGGAGTACATTAAAATCAGTGATAGCATGCAGCAGTTGGAACGAAAAACTAGAAATAAATTTGCCAAAATAGCCTACGAAACGGAAGAAATCACCAATGAAAAAGATGCTGCAATTTATCACAAAGAGATTTTTCTAGGTGCTGCGATATTAATATTTGTTGTAGGAGTATTACTATTCACTGTAATTTCACAGCGAATTAGACATAAAGAATTGCGCTTTAAACAACAACAACAACTAAACAATGAAGAAATATATCAACTGATCCATGCCCAGCAAGCCAAAATTAATGAGGGTCGCCAGATTGAGAAAAAACGAATCGCTCAAGATCTGCACGATGGAATAATGAATAAACTTACCTCGACGAGGCTCAATTTATACATACTTAACGAACGAAAAGACCCCGATACAATTAACAAATGCTTGCCTTTTATTGAAGGAATTCAGAAAATTGAAAAGGAAATCCGTAACATTGCTCATGACTTAAATAAGGAGGTTTTTTCAAATGCAGATAGTTTTTTAGGCGTTATTGAGTCGCTATTTATAGAGCAAAAAAGTATTTCTACACTGAAATCGCATCTCGAAATCGATAAGGAAATCATTTGGGACACCATCCAAAGCAATAAGAAAATACACTTATACAGAATTATTCAAGAAGCTTTAAACAATGTAAACAAACATGCACAAGCTTCCAATATTGTTGTCAGCATTTTAAATCAGGAAAATTATATTCTTGCAGAAATTTTTGATGACGGAATTGGATTTTCGTTGAAGAGTAAGAAAAAAGGCATAGGTTTGCAAAATATATTTTCCAGAGCCAAAGCGTGTGACGGCAGTGTAGAAATCAAAACAAAAAAGGGAGAAGGCACGACGCTGATCGTTAAAATACCTACCAGATTCAAAACAAAAACGGCATAACAATCATGGCTACACCTATAAACATTCTGATCGTTGACGATCATCCTTTCATTATTGAAGCTTATAAAAATGCCATAAAAGGATACAACTCCAAAGGGGCTTATGAATTTACTATTACTCAAGCAAAAGATTGCAAAACCGGCTATGAGGCCATAACTGCTCCCGGAATTGAGCCGTTTGGCATAGCTTTTTTCGACCTAAGTATGCCCACTTATGAAGAGAAAGGTATTTTTTCAGGAGAAGATCTGGCACTCTTGGTCAAAAAAGAAATGCCCAATTGCAAGATAATTTTATTGACAATGCACACCGAGCTGCTAAAAATAAATACAATTATCAAAAATATAAACCCAAACGGACTGGTCATTAAAAATGATCTTACCTTTGATGAATTGCTATTGGCCTTTGATAAAATTTTAAAAGATGAAAATTATTACAGCCAAACGGTCGTAAAGTTAGTCAGTCAAACACAATATGACAATATTGAAATCGATGCTTTCGACAAACAAATCTTATTTCACTTGTCAAAGGGAACAAAGACAAAAGATATTCCACAGTACGTCCCATTGTCGTTGAGCGCTGTCGAAAAAAGAAAGTTAAATCTTAAAGAAACTTTAGAAATTAAAGGAGGAAGCGATATTGATCTGATTAGAGAAGCTAAAAATAAAGGATTATTGTAAATTATTACGGTTTTCCATATCAAAAAATGAGGGAAACCACAACAGGTTTTGAGGTAAACCTCAGCGATTGTTACAAGAGTGCAGCGTAATTTAGCAACATGTTATTGAGTTAGTAGTCATAACATAAAACAGCGTACTGCGTAGTATCTAGCAAAATGCAAATACTCTTTTTGACCCAATCGAAAATTATTTAAAACTACTACTGGTAATGAAAAAGCGACATCTTAGGGAATGTCGCTTTTTTATTTGGGCACACTAGCAAAATTATTCTTCACCCAAGGCGTTCCAGCCCCTAGCCTTCAAAGGAATTTTAGTGTCGGCACGCGTAATCAGATGAATGCCTTCGCTTTCTTGAGTCATATGTCCAATAACTGTAAAGTTCGGATTGCCCTTAATCTTATCAAAATCATCCATGCCAATAGTAAAAAGCAACTCATAATCCTCACCACCATTAATTGCTACAGTGGTACTATCTATCTGAAATTCTTCACAAACACTGATAAACTGCGGATCAATCGGCAATTTATCCTCATATAAATTACAACCCACTTGTGATTGTTTGCACAAATGAATAATCTCGGATGACAAACCATCTGAAATATCAATCATGGCGGTAGGTTTGATTTCTAGCGCATGCAATAATGTTCGCACATCTTTTCGCGCTTCTGGTTTTAACTGTCGCTCTATCAGATAAGTATATGCATCCAAATCGGGTTGGGAGTTTGGATTAACTTGAAACACTTGTTTTTCGCGTTCCAGAACTTGTAATCCCATGTAAGCAGCACCAAGATCTCCCGTCACCACTAACAAGTCAGTTTGCTTGGCACCGTTTCTGTAAACAATTTCATTAGCATCAGCTTCTCCAATTGCTGTGATGCTAATGATCAACCCTTTTTGAGAAGACGTGGTATCCCCGCCGATAACATCCACTTTGTATTCATCAGCAGCAAGGGCAATTCCGGTAAACAATTCATCCAAAGCCTCTAAAGGAAATCGATTGGAAACTGCAACCGAAACTGTAATCTGCGTCGCCTTGGCATTCATCGCACAAATATCCGAGACATTTACTACCACTGCTTTGTAGCCCAAATGCTTCAAAGGCACGTAGGCCAAATCAAAGTGAACGCCTTCCACCAACAAATCTGTAGAAATCACCACTTTTTTATCTTTAAAATCCAACACAGCCGCGTCGTCACCAATACCTTTTAAAGTAGAAAGCTGGCTCACTCCAAAATTTTTAGTCAGGTGAGCAATCAAGCCAAACTCGCCCAATTGAGCGATGCTAGTACGTTGAGGTATTTTATCTTCTATCATGTTTTTTAGGTTTTGTATTTTGAAGTTGCAAAGATACAAAGAGACAAAGGCTTTTGTCAAATAAAACAACACCAAGAAAGTCTTTAGAGTTTTTATTGCTAAATTTAGGATCGATTTTAACCGCAACGAATATGAAAACATGCGATATCATAACCCTAACTATCAATCCGTCATTAGACAAAAGTACCCATTTCTCCGGTCTGGTTCCTGATTTGAAAATTCAATGTGACCCGCCGCAGTACGATGCAGGAGGTGGAGGCATCAATGTTTCTAAAGCTATCTGCCGGCTAGGGACTTCATCATTAGCGGTTTTCACTTCTGGTGGCGCCAGTGGAGCCATGCTCGAAGCATTATTACAAAAGGAAACGAAAATCACCGTAAGACCAATTCAAACCCAAAATTGGACTCGAGAAAATTTTATCGCCTCTGACAGGCACACCAACGCACAGTATAGGTTTGGATTTTCGGGTGCTCCAATTGCCAAAAAAGAACAACAACAAATTGTTGAGGTCATGCAGCAGTCAAAAGGCAATTATTTTGTGTTAAGCGGTAGTTTAAACGAAGGCGTATCGACTGATTTCTACCAACAAATTGCGACAATAGCCAAGGCCAACGGTGCCAAGGTTATAGTAGACACTTCTGGTGAAGCCCTTCGAAAAGTGCTCGATATCGGCGTGTATTTGGTTAAACCCAACGTGGGCGAACTCGCCAAATTGATAGGAGTAGAAAAATTAGAATTGGATGCGGTAGCCAACGCGGCCAAAAAACTTATAGAAAACGGAAGTGCCGAAATTGTTGTTGTTTCGTTAGGTTCACAAGGTGCAGTTTTAGTGACCAAAGACCAAAACGAATTTGTGGCGGCGCCCCATGTAGTAAAGAAAAGCACTGTTGGTGCCGGTGACAGTATGGTTGGTGCAATGGTTTGGGCCTTGTCGAAAAACAAAAGTCTAAAGGAAGTAATCCAGTGGGGAGTTGCATGTGGTTCTGCAGCAACAATGAATGAAGGCACGCAGCTTTTTAAGTTGGAAGATGCCCAGCGGCTATTCGAATGGCTTCAGAAAAAGTAAACCCGATAATTCTCATCATCGGGCTGTTTTTATATTTTTATCCTGACACTTTTTTACTTAAAAGCCTAATCATTAAGTTTAAGAACCGCCATAAATGCCTCTTGCGGGATTTCCACATTGCCCACCTGGCGCATGCGTTTTTTTCCTTTCTTCTGTTTTTCTAAAAGTTTTCTTTTTCGCGAAATATCACCACCATAACACTTGGCGGTCACATCTTTTCGTAACGCTTTGATAGTTTCGCGCGAAATTACCTTCACGCCAATAGCTGCCTGAATCGGAATGTCAAACTGTTGTCTCGGAATGAGTTCTTTTAATTTTTCACACATTTTCTTCCCAATGTGGTACGCATTATCGACATGGATTAACGAGGACAACGCATCAACGATAGTGGCGTTCAAAAGAATATCTACTTTAACCAGATTTGAGGTCCGCAAACCAATCGGAGAATAATCAAACGAAGCATAGCCTTTGGAAACGGTTTTCAATCGGTCGTAAAAATCAAATACGATTTCGGCCAGAGGCATATCAAAAGTCAACTCCACGCGTTCGGTGGTCAGATAAGTTTGGTTGGTTATGATACCGCGTTTTTCAATACACAAGCTCATAACATTCCCAACAAAATCGGACTTTGTGATAATTGTCGCTTTAATGTAAGGCTCTTCTACATGATCCAGTTTAGAAGGTTCAGGCAAATCGGATGGGTTGTTTACTACCAATCCTTTTTCAGGATCTTTTTTAGTATATGCCAAATAAGAAACGTTGGGGACGGTAGTGATGACCGTCATATTAAACTCGCGTTCCAGCCGCTCTTGAATAATTTCCATGTGCAACATGCCTAAAAATCCACAACGAAAACCAAATCCCAATGCCGCGGAGCTTTCGGGCAAAAAAACGAGCGAAGCATCGTTGAGTTGTAATTTCTCCATAGAATTCCGCAACTCCTCATAATCCTCGGTATCTACCGGATAAATTCCGGCAAAAACCATCGGCTTCACATCTTCAAAACCAGTAATCATATTGGTAGTAGGGGTTTTGGCATCGGTCAGGGTGTCGCCCACTTTTACTTCTTTGGCTTCCTTAATGCCTGAAATCAAATACCCCACATCGCCGGCAGAGATGACTTGTTTGGGAACTTGATTCAATTTTAAGGTGCCAATCTCATCAGCAAAATATTCATTACCAGTCGCCATAAACTTAATTTTCTGGCCTTTTTTTATTTGTCCATTTTTGACCCGAAAAATCACTTCGATTCCGCGAAATGGATTATATGAACTGTCGAAAATCAATGCCTGTAGCGGTTCGTCGATATTTCCTTTTGGGGGCGGAATCTTTTCAATAATCGCGGCCAGTATATTTTCAACACCAAATCCGGTTTTTCCCGAGGCGTGAATAATATCTTCGAGTTTACAACCAAGCAGATCGACGATATCATCGCTAACTTCTTCGGGATTGGCACTTGGCAAATCGATTTTATTGAGTACGGGAATAATTTCCAAGTCATTGTCTAAAGCCAAATACAAATTTGAAATCGTTTGTGCCTGTATGCTTTGTGCTGCATCCACGATCAAAAGTGCGCCTTCACAAGCCGCAATCGACCGCGAAACCTCATACGAAAAATCAACATGTCCTGGAGTATCGATCAAATTCAGAATATATTGTTCTCCTTTATAGGTATACTCCATTTGAATCGCATGGCTTTTAATCGTAATACCGCGTTCGCGCTCCAAATCCATATTATCGAGCAACTGCGCCTTTTCTTCACGGGCAGTTACGGTTTGGGTAGCGCCGAGCAAACGATCGGCGAGGGTGCTTTTTCCGTGGTCAATATGGGCGATGATGCAAAAATTTCTGATATGTTTCATTTGTCTTTTCTATCTAATTTTAGAGGCGTTTCCCTTTGGGCCGGGCTTTCCGCTGTATCTTTTGCTGCGCTTGGCTACACAAAAGGATGCCGCTGCAATCCCTAACGCAACCAACACCAATTGCAATGCGATGCAAATGTAATTTAAAGTTGGTCAGTGTCAAAGGACTTGCAGTACAAATGGAAAAACTTGCCGGATTAATTTCAATTTACAATGTTTTTAAAAACAGAATTCGATATTTTTGTTGCCAAACAATTAAAATCGATACAAATGAAAAATCTTTTGGTAGTAGCCGTTTTGCTAATTTCCATTATCGCAGCAGCTCAGGATATGGAAGTTGTGAAAGGCGATTTCAGTGCAATCAGCGGGCAGAAAGAGTTCAATGTCGAATTCGATTACAGCAAAATGACCGTCTTGAAAGACAGGAAAACCGAAGCACAATACATTGAGGAACGTTCAAAAGAACTCAACGAAAAAGACAAAGGAAACGGTGAAATTTGGAAAAAAAAGTGGGCCGGAGCCAAAGATGGCATCTGGACACCAAAATTCCTAGAACTCGTAAATGTTGTTTTGCATAAAGAGAAAAAAGATGTTTTATTTCAGGAAGGACTCCCTTCCGCAAAATACACGCTTTTAGTAGAAACCGTCTGGATAAATCCGGGTTACGATGTTTACGTTTCAAAACAAGCTGCAAGAGTAACAACCAACCTCCGATTTGTTGAAACCAATAACAAGTCAAACGTAGTGCTTGAAATAAAAAGCGAAGAAGCACCTGGAAGCCAATTCGGAAGCCAGTTCAGCAACGAAAACAGAATTGGAGAAGGGTTTGCAAAAACTGGAAAATCGTTGGCGCAATTGCTCAACAAGAACGCTTACAAATAAAATATAAAATAAAATATTTTTTTAACCTTGGCATTGTTCCGGGTTTTTTTATGTTGAATACTTTATCGATTTTACAAAAGTTTCTGTACATATTTACAGACACCTTAGAAAATTCCAAATAACCTCTGCGCTTTAATGGCATTTTTAAAAGCATTAGGCGTAGCGCATGAATTGGGAAATGGACGTGAATACAGAATTTTATTGGCTTATGAAAAACCAGCCAAAAACAAGGCGATACAATTGAAAAGCCTTTTATAAAAAAACTTTAGTTAGTTGCTTAGGCTTTTTTCTTCGTTAATCATATACGCCATATTCTTTATCACATTGTCGTGTTTCTTCACAAACGGATTGGTTTCATCCCACACATAACCGGCAAGTACGGCGCAAATTTTACGTTTTACTTCTGGATTTTCAGGACGGTGAAAAAACAAGGTTTGTAAATTTCCGGTATACCATTCTTTTACATAGGTCGTGAAAACGCCGATTCCTCTTCGCATGTAGCCTGTAAATTCGGTCTCCCAATCCACTACAATGCCCTGTGATTCTTTGATGAAAAGTTTGGCTGCCAGCATACCGGATTCAGTAGCAAAAGCGACGCCTGAAGAAAACACAGGATCTAAAAATTCAGAGCTGTTTCCTGTCAGTGCAAAGCCGTCGCCATACATTTGTTTGACAGAACGCGAATAATTTTCGAGTTTGACAGGTTCAAACAAAAATTCAACCCCGCCAAACCGTTGGATGTAAAAATCAGACAATTCAATTGCATTTCGCAGTGCTTCGTAAGTATCATTGTCTTTGGAAAGCGAATGGATAAATTCCGTTGGGCCAACTACGCCCAAACTGGTGTTTCCGTTAGAAAAAGGAATCACCCAAAGCCAAACCTCGGTTTGCAGGACATCGAAAGAAATTAGCGTACCTTCTTCGCCTGCAGGCCGGTTAACATCCTTAACATGCGTAAAAATGGAAGAATGCGGATCTAGTTTCGAAGGGGTATCCAAGTCAAGTAATCGCGGCAGCACTCTGCCGTAACCGCTTGAATCTATAATAAACTTAGCATGCACTTCTTTTAAGTCACCATGCTTATCTTTGATCACGGTAATAGAATTTTTTCCGTTAAAAGCTACAGAAATGACTTCCGATTCAAATTCCAAATCAATTCCTTTTCGTATAATTTCCTGCGCCATGGTGTTGTCGAAATCAGCTCGGGGCACTTGCCAAGTCCAATCCCAACCTTCTGAAAATTTATTACTGAAATCGAAAACACAAATTTCCTCTCCGCGGATAAAACGCGCGCCTAATTTTTTTTCAAAATGCATGGCATCCAAACTTTCAAACAATCCCGCTTCTGCAAAATGATCCATCACACGGGGTATGAGGCTTTCTCCTACGACCAATCGTGGGAATTTTGTTTTTTCAACAACTTTAATTTTGACATTGTTATTATGAAGATGGGCTGCCGAAACACAACCCGAAGGACCAGCACCAATCACCAATACATCTACAAACTCCTTCAGCATATTTTTATAGTATTTATTGATTAAAATCTTACATTTGCACTCCAAATTAACTACAATTATTTTAATAAAACTAATTTAGTATCATCAAAAAAGGTTGCATGAAAACGATAAATGAGTATCTGAATTTAGAGGAATTTACAGCAATAATCTTTGGAAACGCTAAAGTAGAAATCAGTCAGAAAGTACTCAATCGGGTTAATGAAAGTTTTGATTTTCTAAAAGAATTTTCACACAATAAAATCATTTACGGCGTTAATACTGGCTTCGGCCCGATGGCGCAATATCGAATAAAAGACGAAGATCGGATTCAATTACAATACAATTTAATTCGAAGTCATTCTTCGGGTACCGGAAAGCCATTGGATGCCATTTTTGTAAAAGCATCGATTTTAGCCCGACTCAATACACTTGCGCTCGGAAATTCAGGTGTGCATCCATCGGTCATTCATTTGATGAGGGAATTCATTAACCGCGACATCACCCCATTGATTTTCGAGCATGGCGGTGTTGGTGCTAGTGGCGACTTGGTGCAGTTAGCCCATTTGGCATTGGTGTTAATTGGCGAAGGCGAAGTTTTTTATAAGGGCGAGAGAAGGGCCACTGCCGACGTTTTTAAAATAGAAAATCTACAACCCATTCAAGTCGAAATTCGCGAGGGATTGGCGTTGATGAACGGAACTTCTGTAATGACCGGCATCGGAGTGGTCAATGTGCACCATGCCAAGGGTTTATTAAATTGGTCTATAAAATGTTCTTGCGCCATTAATGAAATCGTCCAAGCCTACGACGACCATTTTTCAGACGAACTCAACAGTACCAAACGGCATAAAGGACAACAACAAGTTGCCGAACGTATGCGAAAAAACCTCGCCGATAGTACTTTGATTCGCAAACGGGAAGACCATCTTTACTCCGGGGAAAATACAGAAAACATCTTTAAAGAAAAAGTACAGGAATATTATTCGTTGCGCTGTGTGCCTCAGATTTTGGGACCAATTCTCGAGACGATCGATAATGCCGCCTCTATTCTTGAAGATGAATTCAATTCGGCAAACGACAATCCGATTATCGATGTAAAAAATCAGCATGTCTACCATGGGGGTAATTTTCACGGCGATTATATTTCGCTCGAAATGGACAAGCTCAAAATTGTGGTGACCAAATTAACGATGTTGGCCGAACGCCAATTAAATTACCTGCTCAATTCTAAAATCAATGAGATCTTGCCTCCATTTGTAAATTTGGGCACTTTAGGATTTAACTTCGGAATGCAAGGCGTGCAGTTTACAGCAACATCCACCACAGCCGAAAACCAAATGTTATCCAATCCGATGTACGTGCACAGCATTCCAAATAACAATGACAACCAAGACATCGTAAGTATGGGAACCAATGCCGCAGTAATTACGGCCAAAGTGATCGAAAACGCTTACGAAGTGCTCAGTATAGAATTGATTACGATTGTTCAAGCGATAGATTATTTGGAGCAAAAAAATGCTGTTTCGACGGTGACGCGTAAACTTTACGAAGAAATAAGAGCCATCATTCCCCCATTCAAACAAGACCAAGTGATGTATCCATTTGTACAGCAAGTAAAAAATCATCTGATAAATAATTAGTACATTAGCTTTAACCAAATCCTATAATTTGCAGGTTTTGAAAAAACTATCTTTTTTTGTTACTGCGGGTGCAATATGTAGGTGCTCAAAAATCGGCTTTAGTCCGAAACGGTTTCAAAAATAATCATGACAATTTTAGATAAATAATAAAATAGCATATGAAGTGTGCCATAATAACAGGAGGTTCAAGAGGAATAGGAAGTGCCATTTGCCGGAAATTAGCGTCAGAGCGTGATTACCATATTTTAATTAATTACCATTCCAATAAAACTGCTGCAGAGAAAACGCTTGAGGAAGTCATTAAGCTGGGAGCCACCGGAGAAATTATTGGTTTTGATGTTGCTAATTTTGAAGCCGTCACCCAGGCCTTGACCCAATGGCAAGAAGCCAATCCAGACAACATTGTAGAAGTGATTGTCAATAATGCCGGAATTACCAAAGACGGATTGTTTATGTGGATGACTCCGGAAGACTGGAGCAGCGTGGTCAATACCAGCCTCAACGGATTTTTTAATGTGACCAATTTTTTCATTCAAAAAATGTTACGCAACAAGTATGGCCGGATTGTGAACATAGTGTCCGTTTCAGGCGTTAAAGGAACTGCGGGGCAAACAAACTATTCTGCCGCTAAAGGTGCCGTGGTCGCCGCTACCAAGGCTTTGGCACAGGAAGTCGCTAAAAGAAACATCACCGTAAATGCAGTTGCGCCAGGTTTTATAAGAACTGATATGACTAGCGCGTTAGACGAGAAGGAACTAATCAAAATGATACCAGTAAATCGTTTTGGCGAAGCAGAAGAAGTAGCCGATTTGGTCAACTTTCTAGTGTCTAAAAAAGCCAGTTATATTACGGGCGAAATCATAAATATTAACGGAGGAATCTATTCCTAATCAGACAAAATACAGAATGAACAGAAGAGTGGTCATCACCGGAATGGGAATTTACTCCTGTATAGGTACCTCCTTAAACGAAGTAAAGGAATCTTTATACCAGGGAAAGTCTGGAATTTCCATTGATTCTGAGCGCAAAGAATTCGGCTTTCGATCGGCATTGACCGGAATGGTGCCAAAACCAGAATTAAAAGAACTGCTCACCAGACGGCAACGAATAAGCATTGGCGAAGAAACAGAGTATGCCTATATGGCCACGATAGAAGCACTTAAAAACGCCGGTATTGACGACGCTTTTTTTGATGAAAATGAAGTCGGAGTCATGTATGGAAACGACAGTGTTTCTAAAGGAATTATTGAAACTACTGACATCATCCGCGAAAAGAAAGACACGGCACTGATTGGCTCGGGAGCAATTTTTAAATCGATGAACTCGACGGTTACCATGAATCTTTCCACCATCTTTAAGTTAAAAGGGATTAATCTGACTATCAGTGCGGCTTGCGCGAGTGGTTCGCATGCGATCGGCTTAGCTTATTTTTTAATTAAAAACGGATTGCAAGATATTATTATTTGTGGTGGCGCGCAGGAAATTAACAAGTATGCCATGAGCAGTTTTGATGGATTGGGGGTTTTTTCTGCGAGAGAATCAGAACCCACAAAAGCGTCCAGACCATTTGATTCTTCGCGTGATGGCTTGGTTCCGAGTGGCGGCGGTGCTACGCTAATTCTAGAAAGTTACGATTCGGCTATACAACGTGGCGCTACTATTCTTGCAGAGGTGGTAGGCTACGGATTTTCATCCAATGGTGGTCATATTTCTACGCCAAACATCGACGGTCCGGCAACAGCCATGCAAAGGGCTTTAGATGAAGCCGGGATTCAGGCTTCGGATATTGACTATATCAATGCCCACGCGACTTCTACTCCAGTTGGTGATGGTAATGAGGCAAATGCGATATTTAAAGTTTTTGGCGAAAGCAGGCCCTATGTTAGTTCCACCAAATCGATGACGGGTCATGAATGCTGGATGGCGGGCGCGAGCGAGATCATTTATTCTGTCCTGATGATGCAAAACGACTTTATTGCTCCAAACATTAATTTAGAAAATACAGATGAAGATTCAAAAAAATTAAATCTTGTTAAAACCACGTTAAATAAAAAATTTGATATATTTTTGTCCAATTCGTTCGGTTTCGGCGGAACAAATTCAGCATTGGTAGTCAAAAAGTTTAAAATAAGCGATGAATAAAGAAGAAATAACTGCAAAGATAAATCTGTTTTTAGTTGATGAATTTGAAGTGGATGCAGATGATATTGAACCTGAGGCCAATTTAAAAGACACTTTAGGATTAGACAGTTTAGATTATGTAGATTTAGTGGTTTCGGTAGAGTCCAATTTTGGTGTCAAACTCGTTGAAGTTGATTTTGTTGGAATTGCTTCTTTTCAAAGTTTTTATGACTTAATTGAGAACAAGCTAAAATCCAAAAGTATTTCATGAGCCAATGGGACGGGAAGTCTAAAGGCTCAGTCCTTGGATACAAAATATTTGTGTTTTTTATCCGAAAAGTTGGCATTCAATCTGCGTATTTCATTTTGTATTTTGTTGCCAGCTTCTATTTTTTCTTTCTTAAAAAAAGCAATCGGGCGATTTTTTATTATTTCAATCAGCGACTCGGCTACCCCAAATTCAAAGCAAAGCAAATGGTTTTCAAAAGTTACTACACTTTTGGGCAGACCATTATCGATAAAATTTCGATTTCCTCTGGCATGAGAGGCAAATTTACGTACGAATTTGACGGAGTTGAAATATTAAAAAAACTTTTGGCTGAAAAAAAGGGCGGTATTCTCATCAGCGCGCATATCGGAAATTTTGAAATTGCGGAATATTTTTTTAGTGAAATTGATTTGGATTTTCAGATTAATCTTGTCACCACTGATCTGGAACATTCTGCCATTAAAAATTATCTCGCAAGCATTTCTAAAAAATCAAGTATTAAATTCATTTTCATCTCAGACGATTTAGCACACATATTCGAAATCAATGCCGCATTGGCAAGAAACGAACTTGTCTGCTTTACGGGCGACCGCTACTTTGAAGGCGTAAAATCGTTAAATCATCCGTTTTTAAATAAAGAAGCCCAATTTCCAGCCGGTCCCTTTTTAATTGCCTCACGTTTAAAGGTGCCGTTGGTTTTTGTGTATGTTATGAAGGAACCCAAATTGCATTACCATTTGTATGCTCGTGAAGCAACAGTCAAACATCGAGATGAGAAAGGGTTACTCCAAGCTTATGTCGAAAGTGTAGAATCCATGCTTAAAAAATATCCACTTCAATGGTTTAACTACTTTGATTTTTGGAATGCGCTGACTGACCGCCGTAAAAAATAAGTTTAAGACCATTTAATCGTTATTGCTTTTATTCCTTTTGTATTTTAGCAAAACTTTCAAAAAGCATATGGAAGAATTTGACACTATAATTATCGGTTCAGGAGTGGGTGGCTTGGCTACAGCCATTTGTTTAGCAAAATCCGGACAGAGAGTGTTGGTGTTAGAGCAGCATTATGTTCCTGGCGGCTGGAGCCACAGTTTTACTTTAAACGGGCAGCGCTTCAGTCCCGGTGTACACTACGTAGGACATATAGAAAACGGGCAGTCTACCAACGAACTATACCGCAGTTTAGGCATTGCCAACGATATGGTTTTTTTTAGAATGAATAAAAAAGCCTACGAACACTGTTACATTGGCAAAGAAATTTTTGATTGGCCTGCCGGGATAGAAAATCTTAAAATGCATTTATCGCAACGATTTCCCAAAGAAGAAAAAAATATTAAAAACTACCTGACGTTGGTGCAACAAGTCAGTATCGAATTGCAATTGATTCCAAAACTTAAAGGATTCTGGCAAAAAATTACCGTCCCGTTTCGAACCAAACATTTCGGAAAATTTGCGTTGTTTCCACTGAAACGCGTAATCGACTGGCACATCAAAGACAATTTACTCAAAGCGGTACTCAATATCCAGTGTGGCGATCACGGACTTCCAGCGTATCGTGCCTGCTTTCCGGTACATTGTTCTGTAATGAGCCATTATTTTGACGGCGGATTTTATCCCATGGGTGGCGGTGGCGGAATCGTAAAAGCTATGACTAACGGCGTCAAACGGCATGGCGGCGAAGTTAGAGTAAAGCAAAGCGTCAAAAAAATACTGGTCGAAAATAATAAAGCGGTTGGAGTGCAGCTTGCCACCGGCGAACAGTTATTCGCTAAAAATATAGTTTCCAACGCAGATCCAACCATTACTTATTTAAATCTTGTCGGTGCTTCGCAGCTGAGTAAAAGGTTGGTTAAAAAATTGGCAAGAACAAAATACTCGGTGACGTCACTGATCCTGTTTCTGACATTGGATATGGATGTGACAGCATTTGGAATAGATTCCGGAAATATTTGGATGATGAAAGATGAAAATGGCGATCAAAATTTTAAAGATTTAATGACCCACGCCATAGATGCAGGGGAAAGTTTCCCAGCAATGTTTATGAGTTGTACTACATTAAAAGATCCGGTGAGTTTCAACGGACGGTACCACAATTTTGAAGTAGTAACCTATATTGATTACGATAATTTAGAAGATTTTGGTTCCGAAGATTACCATACCGAACGCTACTCGGCATTCAAACAAAAAGTCATTGGGAAACTGATGAACAATATCGAAAAAATACTTCCGGGAGCAAAGCAGTGCATCGTTCAGGCCGAATTGGGAACCCCGAAAACGAACGAATTTTACATTAATTCAACCAAAGGAAATGTTTATGGAACAGAAAAAACGTTGAATCAAGTGGGACCTTTTTCTTATAAGAACAAATCAGAAATTGACAATTTATTTCTTTGCGGTTCGAGTACGCTTTCGCATGGCGTGGGAGGCGCAACTCATTCCGGCGTAGCAGCAGCAGCAGCTATTTTGAACTGCAGTCCGCAAGATCTGTTAAAAGAAGACCCCAGTCAGAAACTCCGCATATACGATGCTGAAAACCCGGCGGATTGGCCTGATTGGATTCATGTCAAACGATCGGACAAAACGAGGACATTTAAAGAAATTAATAAACAATAATACAAGGTTTTCAACTAAATTTGCGGTTCAAACTGCTCCAATGAAAAAGGTTCTTGTTATCTATTATTCCCAATCCGGACAATTAGAATCCATTGCCAGAACGATTGCAAAACCCTTAATTGATGCCGCGGAAGTTCAAGTAAGCTTTTACGAAATTCAGCTGGAAAATCCGTTCCCGTTTCCTTGGGATAAAGCCACTTTTTTTGATGCTTTTCCCGAATCTTTCCTTCAAATTCCGAGACCGTTAAAGCCCCTTCCCTCCGCAATCCTCAACAACAAATACGATTTAATATTGTTGCATTATCAGGTTTGGTATTTGTCGCCTTCTATTCCGGTGAACTCATTTTTAAAAAGTGCTGAAGCCCGAATATTGCTCAGGGATACGCCTGTGGTAACCATAAACGGATCTCGAAACATGTGGGTAATGGCACAGGAGAAAGTTAAAATTTTATTACAGCAGAATCATGCAATTTTAAAAGGGAATATAGCCCTGGTTGACAGAGTAGGCAATTTGATCAGCGTAATTACCATCGTGGAATGGATGTTTTCTGGAGTTAAAAAACGGTATCTCGGTATATTTCCTTTGCCCGGGGTTTCTAAACGCGACATCCAGGAATCCTCAAAATTTGGAACGGTAATACTTGCCAACTTACAAAACCATTCAGGCGATCACTTACAATCAGAATTGCTTGCTCAACAGGCGGTAACAATCAGTTCCTATTTGGTTTCTGTTGATAAAATGGCCAACAAAATTTTTAATAAATGGGCTAATTTTATCATCACCAAAAAGAAATCAAGAAAAATCTGGCTAAAAGTGTTTAACATTTATTTGTTGGTCGCAATTTGGTTAATCTCGCCAATTGTCTATATCTTGCATGTTTTTACATATCCGTTCAAACGGAATAAAATAAGGAAAGAAACACAGTATTATCAGGGAGTTTAGTAGTTTAAATCCAATTATGTTCGAAGTATATATTACAAAATCAGGGAAATATTTACCAAACGATCCCATTTCAAATGAAGAAATGGAAAATTATTTGGGACTTATTAATGACACGGCATCCAAAGCGAGAAGGATCATTCTCCGCAACAACAAAATTGTCACGCGACACTACGCTTTAGACAAAGAAGGCAAAAGCACGCACAACAATGCGCAGTTAACGCTCAACGCAATTAATACCTTGTTTGATGAATCTTTTACAGCGCAAGATATGGAGCTGTTATCTTGTGGCACTTCCACGCCAGATAATTTTCTACCATCGCATGCAGCCATGGTTCACGGATTGTTAAAAAACAAATCGGTTGAACTCAATTCTTCCACCGGAGTCTGTTGTGCCGGCATGAACTCACTTAAATTCGGATACCTTTCTCTCAAATCAGGAAATACAAAAAATGCTGTCTGCACAGGATCAGAACGCGTTTCTACCTGGACCACGGCAGACAAATACGAACAGGAAGTAGTTAACCTTAAAAGTCTCGAAGACCAGCCCATCATCGCGTTTAAAAAGGATTTCCTGCGTTGGATGTTGTCTGATGGAGCTGGTGCATTATTATTGCAAAACAAACCCAATGCCGATGGTATTTCATTAAAAATAGAATGGATGGAGGCGTTTTCATATGCCTATGAACTTGAAGCATGCATGTATGCGGGAGGTGACAAGCTAGAAAATGGCGAAATCAAGCCTTGGAGTGACTACCATCCTGATCAATGGCTCAAAGAATCGATATTTGCGATTAAGCAGGATGTAAAATTGCTCGATGAACACATTTTGGACAAGGGTGCCGAAAGTATGAGCGAGGCGATGGCAAAAAACAGCATTGCCGCTGCAGATGTAGATTATTTCCTGCCACACGTTTCTTCCTACTATTTTGTCGCCGGACTCAAAGCAGCGTTGAAACACAAAGGTGTGGGAATGTCAGATGAAAAGTGGTTTATGAATCTAGGAAGGGTCGGAAACGTTGGTTCTGCATCAATTTATTTGGCTTTAGAAGAACTAATGCATTCTGGAAAACTAAAAAAAGGGAATAAAATTCTGTTGTCTGTTCCCGAAAGTGGTCGGTTTTCTTTTGCGTATGCCTATCTCACTGTCTGCTAAAATGGAAACGACTCAAGCGCCATTCGGAAAAGACTTTGTAGAAGATTTATTGCCGCAGAAGTTTCCTTTTGTCATGGTGGATAAAATGTTAACTTACACCGAGCATTCTTTGGTATCTGGGTTGAAAATTCAAGAAGACAATATTTTTCTGGTTGACGGAAGTTTAGTGGAGGCAGGATTAATAGAACACATGGCCCAGTCGGTGGCCTTGCATACCGGATACCAGTTTTTTTTAAAGCAAGAACCTGCGCCAACTGGCTACATTGGCTCGATTAAAGAAATTACCATTACGCAATTGCCGAAACTAGAACAAGAAATTCAGACAACAGTTACCGTTCTGCATGAATTTGCGGGAATAACGCTAGTGGATATTGTGACCACCTTACATCAGATTGAAATTGCACGCGGACAAATGAAAACCATTTTAGCAAAATAATTTCTGTAGCAGCACCCCGCCAATGAATACAACAATTGATATAAAAAAATATTTGCCCCACCGAAAACCAATGCTTATGGTCGACTTGATTTTGACGATGGATGCGGAGAAGGTTGTCACGGTTTTCAACATTAACGAAAACAATATCTTTATTCAGGATAATATTTTTGTTGAGGCAGGTTTGATTGAAAATGCCGCACAAACATGTTCCTCCATTGTAGCAAAGGATTATTTTGTAGATGAAAACAACCGAGACAAAGAAGATGTAGATGTGATCGGATTTATTAGTGCACTAAAAACCTTGAAAATTTACGGACTCCCAAAAGTGGGTACTAGCATTACAACCAAAGCGACATTGGCTTCAAAATTCATCACCGAAAGTTACACCTTGTGCACCATGAATTGCCAAACTTTTGACAAAGAACAGTTGTTGCTGGAAGGAGAAATTAATTTATTCATTCAGCAGAATTTAAAAGCGTTATCGCCAAACAAACAGCGCATCGATTTTTAGGTCACTATTAAATCAAACGGAAAAGAAGATGAAAAAAGAGGAAGTACCACAAGATGAAGGCAACCTTTCCAAAAGTAAGATGAAGGAACTGATGTATGCCACCGACGAAAAAGGAAATTATACAACCGCTTTAAGTTCTGGTTGGGAACCCAAGACTATTGCGCTTTCCAATTCTATAGCCGAAATCAACGAACGCATTACGTTGGCTAAAAGTCAAGTAAAAAATGGGATTGCAAGTCCGATTGTTTATTTTATGGAACTTCATAAAATGGATTTGGTTATTTTGGCAAGCTATACCGAAATGTGGAAATGGCGCGTCAAAAGGCACTTTAAACCCAAGGTCTTCTCCAAATTAAAAGAGTCGGTTTTGCAAAAATATGCAGATACTTTTAATCTTTCTGTTTCGGAGTTGCGAAATTTTAGTGTCGATTAATGGAAACCATATTCACCCACCACCAGTCGGCGCATTGCGAAAATGGCGTAGCGTCAAATCTATTAAAATTCAACGGACTGGATATCAGCGAACCCATGGTTTTCGGGATCGGCTCCGGATTGTTATTTGTATACCTGCCTTTTATTAAAGTGAATTATGCGCCAGCAATTAGCTACAGGCCCTTACCTGGACAAATTTTCAAAAAACTGGCCAAACGACTGGGCTTAAAAATTAAAAGACAGAAATTTGGCAATGCTACCAATGCCAATAATGCACTCGATGACAATTTAAAAAACAATATTCCAACGGGCTTGCAGGTCGGGGTTTACAATTTGACCTATTTTCCCGATGAATACCGCTTTCATTTCAACGCCCATAATTTAGTGGTCTACGGAAAGACAGCAACCGATTATTTGATTAGTGATCCTGTGATGGAAACGGTGACCACTTTGACCCACGCCGAATTGAACAAAGTGAGGTTTGCCAAAGGCGCTTTTGCTCCGAGAGGACAAATGTATTATCCGATTCAACTTCCACAAACCATCGATTTAAAAAGTGCAATTATCAAAGGCATCAAGAATACTTGTCGCGACATGTTGGCTCCGGTTCCAATTGTCGGCGTTCGTGGTATTCGATTTGTAGCAAGACAGATTCGCAAATGGCCCATAAAAAATGGCACCAAAAAAGCCAATCATTATTTGGCGCAAATGGTCAGAATGCAGGAAGAAATTGGTACGGGTGGAGGTGGATTTCGTTTTATTTATGCGGCATTTCTGCAGGAAGCATCGGTAGTTTTAAAAGATGAAACATTACGAGGTTTGTCAGCAGAAATGACGAATATTGGAGATTTATGGCGTGACTTTGCGGTGAATGCGTCCAGAATTTACAAAAACCGAAGTACGCAAGAAGATATGTATAACAAGATTGCCGATGAACTTTTACACATCGCTGATCAGGAAGAAGTATTTTTCAAAAAATTAAAAAATGTCATCAATACCTACTGATACTTTGCAACCCATAATTCAAATCACTGCGCTTTCGAAAAAGTATAAGGATGCTGAACAGTATTCTTTGAACAATTTCACGCTTGAGATTGAAAAAGGAAAAATATTCGGATTATTGGGGCCCAATGGCGCCGGAAAAACCACGTTGATTTCGATGCTCTGTGGCTTAATAAAACCAACCTCAGGCCATTTTAATATTGATGGCATGACCTATTCAAAGAATGGACATCATATTAAAGAAATTATTGGCGTTGTGCCACAAGAATACGCGCTGTATCCTACTTTAACGGCAAAGGAAAACCTAATGTATTTTGGCAGTATGTATGGGTTAAAAGGCCATTATTTAAATGAAAAAGTGGAGGAAAGTCTGCATTTTCTCGGATTATTTAAATTTGCCGACAAACGAATCGATACATTTTCGGGCGGTATGAAACGCAGGCTTAATTTAATTGCCGGAATTTTGCACAACCCCAAGGTGCTTTTTTTGGATGAACCGACCGTTGGCGTGGATGTCCAATCAAGGAATGTCATCATAGATTATCTCAAACAATTGAATGAACAAGGCACAACGATCATTTATACATCACACCATTTGTCTGAAGCACAGGATTTTTGTACCGATATCACCATAATAGACAGAGGGCGTATTTACGCGCAGGGATCGCCAAGAAGTTTAATCGCAAAAACGCCAAGTGCAAGAAATCTTGAAGATGTATTTGTAGCATTAACCGGAAAAGAACTCAGAGATGATTTATAAACTATTCAGATCGGTTTACAAAGAATTCTTACTGCTCAAAAGAGATATGGGCGGTGTAATGATACTATTTATAATGCCGTTGGTTTTAATTATTGCGGTGACCTTAATTCAAGATAGTGCATTTAAAACCGTCAGCAATTCCAAAATTCCGATTTTGTTGGTTAATAATGATAATGGAAAAGTGTCGAAGGAAGTACATGCCAATCTCCAAAAAAGTGACGTATTTACGGTGGTTACTGCAATTGGTGAGAAGTCTTTGACTGAAACGGAAGCGCAGGCAGCCGTTTTGACGGGAAAATACCAATTAGCAATTGTAATTCCAAAAAATCTAAGTTTAGATTTGCAAGCCAAAATCGATCAAAATGTAGGCAAGATTATGCGCAATTTTGGTTTAACTGATACACTGCAAAATATAAAACTTCCTAAAGAAATCTTACAAAAAGAAGTCAAGCTTTATTTCGATCCTGCAGTTCAGTTAAGTTTCAAAAATGCGGTAATGAATGCAGTGGATAAGATGATTTCACAAATTGAAACCAAATCTATTTATGGTGCCTTCCAGCAGCAATTGGGGGAAGGCAATGCTGATTTTGAACAGAAAAGTTTTATCGTTTTTAAAGAAATTATGCCTAAAGCAGACAACAAGGAAGTCATTCCCAATTCGGTACAACACAATGTTCCGGCGTGGACTCTTTTTGCAATATTTTTTATTGTTATTCCATTATCCATCAACATAATTAAAGAAAAGTCACAAGGCACTTTCGTACGATTGAAGACCAATCCAGTTTCCAGTCTGGTGGTGATGGGCGGAAAAACCATTGTTTATCTTTTCATTTGCATGATTCAATTTTATATGATGGTCGCTGTTGCTGTTTTGTTATTTCCCCACATGGGTCTGCCACCACTTCGCATCGAAGGCCATATTTTTTTAATGAGTCTGGTAGCCTTTTTTTCTGGTTTTGCTGCTATAGGTTTGGGAATTTTAATCGGCACCATTGCCAAAACCCAAGAACAATCCGCCCCATTCGGATCGACATTTACAATCGTTTTAGCGGCCATCGGAGGGGTTTGGGTTCCGGTTTTTGCAATGCCAAAATTTATGCAAATGATCGCCAAATCTTCTCCGATGAATTGGGGTCTTGAGGCTTTTTATGATGTGCTGTTGCGCCATGGAAATTTTTTTTCAATTTTACCCGAAATCAGTTTATTATTTTTATTCTTCTTAATAACCATAACGATCGCATTGTTGTATGATAAAAAGAAAAGAGCAGTATAAGGAAGCCACCAACTTAACGATTTCTCATCCGATTAGGGTGCGTTTTAACGAAACCGATCCGCTGGGTATCGTGTGGCATGGCTATTACATTACCTATTTTGAAGATGGGCGGGAAGCATTTGGCCGGCATCATGGTATTTCGTATTTGGACGTTGATAAACACGGATTTACAACACCCATCGTCAAATCGGTATGCGAACACAAATTATCATTGCGTTATGGCGATGTAGCTAGAATTGAAACCACGATTGTCGACAGTCCGGCAGCAAAAATGATTTTTAGATATACCATTTTTGATGTTAATGAAAACGTGGCGTGTACGGGCGAAACGGTACAAGTATTTTTGGATCATAAAGGCGAATTAATGCTGACCAATCCGTCATTTTTTTTGGATTGGAAGGCCAAAGTAGGATTAAAATGAAATGCTGAGAAACGTCTATATATCGCAAACCAATTGCATCACGCCGCTTGGCTTTGATGTAGCCAGTAATGTTGACATGATCTGCCATGGGACTTCTGCGATTCAAAGCCACGAAAACACAGCCTTGATGAAAGGTCCTTTTCATGCGGCGTTGATCGAAGATGCTGCTTTAGATATGGCATTTAGTAAAATTAGCCACGTTACGAGTTTTACCCGGTTGGAAAAAATGATGCTATTGGCCTTGTTTCCAATTGTAAAGGAGTCAACTTTAAATGATCGAACTGGGTTTATTGTTTCGACAACCAAAGGCAATGTTTCCGCTTTAGAAAACGCAAAGGTCGAAAACGTTCAAAAAGCGCAACTCTCCACATTGGCTCAAACGATTGCAACATTTTTTGGATTTACCACGGAGCCTATAGTGGTTTCAAATGCATGTGTTTCTGGCATTTTAGCCGTGGCCATTGCAAAAAGATTGATTCAGAGCCAAATGTATGATCAAATTTATGTTGTGGCAGGTGATGAAGTTACCCAGTTTGTGCTATCGGGCTTTAATTCTTTTCAAGCCATGAGTGAATTGCCCTGCAAACCCTATTCAATTCACCGAATGGGTGTTACATTGGGCGAGGCGGCGGCAGCGGTCTTAGTGACGTCAGATCCTGAAAAGGCCAAAATAAAAATAGTGGGTGAAAGTTCTATCAACGATGCCAACCACATTTCAGGTCCATCGCGAACCGGAGAAGGTTTGGTCAAAAGTGTTGAAAATGCCTTAAATGAAGCTGGAGTAAAGTCAGACGACATAGATTACATCTCAGCACATGGCACAGCTACGCCTTTTAATGATGAAATGGAAGCTATTGCGTTGAATCGGTTAGGACTCGAAAAGGTTCCAATCAATAGCCTAAAAGGATTTTATGGACATACTCTGGGCGCTTCTGGATTGCTGGAAGCGGTAATTGGCATCGAGTCAGTTTTAAATGGGCAATTGTTCAAATCACAGGGTTTTGACGAAATTGGGGTAAGTCAACCCATTAACGTTATTAAAAAAAATCAGGTTAAAGATTTGCATTATTTTTTAAAAACGGCGTCGGGTTTCGGAGGCTGTAATACGGCAGTAATTTTTGAAAAAATAATTCAATGAAACAAACGTATATTACGTCGATCTGCACGATTCAGAACAACGAAATTATTTTGAATGGGAACATGATATTTAAAGCGCAGTCGAAAACATTCGCTGATTTTTCTAAAAAATCGTACCAGCAACTCGGAATTAATTATCCCAAGTTTTTCAAAATGGACCATTTGAGTAAACTTGCGTTTTTAGCCGCAGAATGTACACTTAAGAATATAATTGATATGTCAAACAATAGCAACATCGCCGTAATATTAGCCAATAAATCATCTAGTTTGGATACGGATGTAAAATACCAGGCTTCCATTTTAGATTCGGAAAATTATTATCCGAGTCCGGCAGTTTTCGTATACACACTTCCTAATATTTGTCTCGGGGAAATTAGTATCCGCCATCAATTGAAAAGTGAAAATTCTTTCTTTATATTTGAGGCGTTCAATTCGTCGTTTATGGCAAGGTATGCGGACATTCTGCTGCACACTAAAAAAGCAGATCAGGTACTTTGCGGATGGGTAGAATATTTTAATGAAGAATACAAAGCTTTCGTTTATTTGGTTTCGAACGAAGGAAAATTAATACACGATAATCAAACTTTGCAAACAGAATACAACAAATCATCATGGAATCACTAAAGCAAGAATTAAAGGAAAAAATTATAGAAGTACTCAATTTAGAAGACATCAGCACAGCGGATATTAATGATAATGATCCTCTATTTGGCGATGGTTTAAGTCTAGATTCTATTGATGCGTTAGAACTCATCGTGATGCTAGATAAAGATTACGGAATTAAATTAGTGGATCCTAAGGAAGGAAAAAACATCTTTAAATCTATAGAAACTATGGCTGCCTACATCGCAACCAATAGAACAAAAAATTGACTGTCAATCTTGAATAGAACAGTCTTAAAAGCAAATTTGACCAACCATGAATAGAGGCGTAGCAATTACCGGAATGGGAATTATTTCGGCTATAGGAAATTCAGTAGCTGAAAATTATGAGGCTTTGGTTAATGGCGCTATGGCAATGACGAGAATAGAAAATATTATGACGGTTCATGCTGGCAATATGTTTGTCGGCGAGATAAAAAAAACCAACCAACAACTTATCGAAGAACTCGAACTTCCGATTGATAATAATTTTTCAAGAACGGCCATGATTGGTGCTTTTGCTGCAAAACAAGCCGTTAAAAATGCGGGAATTACGGCGATTAACGAATATAGAACTGGACTCGTATCTGCGTCGAGTGTGGGCGGAATGGACATGACTGAGAACCATTATTACAATTATTTTAAAAATCCCGAACTCATAAAATACATCAGCGGTCATGACGGTGGCGATGTGGCTCAAAAAATTGCTGATGAATTGGGATTGAAGGGATTTGTCACCACAATCAGTACGGCTTGCTCCTCCGCAGCCAATGCGATTATGCTGGGTGCAAGATTGATTCAATCGGGCAAATTAGACCGCGTAATTGTTGGTGGTACTGATGCTCTGACGAAGTTTACGATCAACGGATTTAAAACACTGCTTATTTTATCGGATGCCCATAATGCCCCATACGACAACGATAGAAAAGGATTGAATCTTGGGGAAGCTGCCGCGTTTTTGGTTTTAGAATCGGACGAAGTGGTGAAAGAGCATGACAAAAAAGTGCTGGCAAGAGTTTCTGGTTTTGGAAATGCCAACGATGCATTTCACCAAACGGCCTCTTCTGAAAATGGGGATGGTGCTTTTTTGGCGATGGAAAAAGCTTTTGAAAACGCAGGATTAAAGCCTAACCAGATAGATTATATCAATGTTCACGGTACGGCAACGCCTAATAATGATTTATCAGAAGGTAGGGCCATCATCAGAATTTTTGGTGCAGAACAAGTGCCTGATTTCAGTTCGACCAAACCGTTTACCGGACATACTTTAGCGGCAGCGGCAGCAATCGAAGCAGTTTACAGCGTTTTAGCGTTGCAGCATAATGTGGTTTTCCCCAATCTAAATTTCAAAACGCCGATGACAGAATTTAATTTGATTCCGCAAACAACGATAAAATATAAAAATATTGAACACGTATTGTCGAATTCGTTCGGATTTGGCGGGAATTGTTCGGCAGTATTATTTTCAAAAGCGCATGATGAAGACATATATTAATGGCACCGGCAGTATTTCGGCACAAAAAACATTTGATACTGTTTTTCTGGAAGCAGCCGTATTAAATCAAACCGAAAATATATTACCCATTCAGGTTCCTGACTACAAAAATTTTATTTCTCCGGTGGCAATCCGAAGAATGGCAAAGGGAGTGAAAAACGGAATTGTTGCAGCGGCTTTGGCAATGAAAGACGCTGGAGTTCAAAATCCAGACGCCATAATTACAGGAACGGGAATGGGCTGTATTGAAGATTCCGATAAGTTTTTAAAGGCACTCATTGACAATAAAGAGGAATTTCTGACCCCAACATCGTTTATCCAATCAACCCACAACACGGTAGGTTCCCAAATTGCGTTGGGCCTGCAATGCAAAGCCTACAACTTTACCTATGTGAATGCGGCGGTTTCATTTGAGTCGGCACTTCTCGATGCTAAAATGAAAATTGAAGAAAACGAAGCCAACACGGTTTTGATTGGCGGAGTCGATGAAATGAATACTTACACTGCTTCACTATTGACATTGGCGGGATTTATAAAAAACGAGAACGAAAGACCTTTTCAGGTTCTACAAGCTACAACCAAAGGAGTTGTTTTTGGTGAGGGCGCCACGTTTTTTGTACTTGAGAACCAAATTACACCATCAACCTATGCCGAAGTCTTGGATGTTGCCATTTACAATTGGCTGGAGAAGGGCGAAGTGCAAGCAAAATTATTGGCCTTTCTAAAATCCAATGGTTTAGAATTAGAAGATATTGACGGCGTAATTCTAGGCTTTGACGGCGATGTCGAATTCGACTTGTTTTACAGAGAACTGACCGAAAATTGCTTGGTCACAATTCCGCAAATGTATTATAAGCATTTGAGTGGTGAATACAATACGGCTTCGGCGTTTGGATTGTGGATGGGTGCGAAAATTATTAAAACACAAGAAGTTCCAGCAATTGTAAAAGTAAATGAACTGGAAAAAAAGGACTACAAAACCATTTTGCTATACAATCAATACAAAGGAATTGATCATAGTTTTACGCTGATCAGACATGCCAAAGCATAATAAAATAGCGGTGATTTTCTCGTCATTATTGGTGATATTGGTTGTCTTAAATCTTTTTATCCCGATCGGCTTCGGCTATTTTTTAGTTGTTGCCGTAAGCTGGTTCTTAATAGTGTTGCTAGGATCGGCGTTTGTAAACTCAAATTATCACGTTAAGGCGTATTGTAGCAATCCCACAGAAACGCGTAAAAACATAGCGATTACTTTTGATGACGGTCCGCATCCATTGACCTTGCTGGTGTTGGACGTATTGAAAAAGCACCAAGTCAAGGCCACTTTTTTCTGTGTTGGTAGTCAAATTGAAAAACATCCTAAGATATTGCAACGTATTGTTGATGAAGGACATCTGGTTGGAAACCACTCTTATAGCCATTCTCGTTTTTTTGATTTCTACAGAACCAGTCAAGTCGTTCAGGAATTGATGGATACCGACAACTTAATTGAAAAAATTACTGGAAAGAAGCCGCAATGGTTCCGTCCGCCGTTTGGCATAACTAATCCGTCAATTGCGAGCGCCCTTGCCAAAACCAACCACCAAGTAATAGGTTGGAATATCCGGTCTCTTGATGGCGTCATCAAAAATAAAAACATTATTTTTAACCGAATAGTTCACAGAATTGCACCCGGCGGCATTGTACTTTTGCATGACACGTCTTTGCAAACCGTGGCGGTGTTGGAACGATTGTTGGTAACGCTGCGCGAAAAAAACTACCAGGTGGTTTCGGTTGAAACACTTTTAAATATGAAAGCCTATGAAAATTAAAATCACAATGCTATTATTTTGCATCTGCAGTTTGATTTCGTTTGGTCAGCAACGAAGAATGACGGTATCTGAGGTGTCTGCTTTCAAACAAAATGTCGATGCTGTTTCTAAAAAAACAAGAACGCTCAGCACAGATTTTGTGCAATACAAACACCTCGATTTTTTGGCGAAGGATATTGAAACTTCTGGTAAAATGAATTTTAAGGCGCCCGATGCGTTACAATGGCAATATAAAAAACCCTACAATTATTCGATTGTTTTTAAAAATGGAAAAATATTGGTTAACGATGAAGGAAAGAAAAGTTCTTTTGATACGGGCAACAGTAAAATTTTCGCCAAAATCAATAAATTAATTGTCGGCAGTGTGAGCGGAAATCTTTTCGATGACAAAGAATTTGATATTTCTTATTTTAAAGGAAAAAATCAGAATGTAACGAAACTCATTCCCAAAGATGCTGCCTTGAAAAAATACATCAAGCAAATCGAACTTACTTTTGACACAGACGATTTTATGGTCATGGAAGTAAGACTGATAGAATCTTCAGAAGATTTTACCCGAATAGTCATGAAAAACAAAGTAATCAATGCGAAAATTGACGATGCTATTTTTACCAATTAGTTTTTTGCTGGTTTTTATTTCTTGCGGTTCGAGTGCGGTAATAAAGGACTATACCTTGAAAACGTCAGTAAAGAGGGTCTTCGAAATGCCGTATTTTTCCAACCCCGAGGTTGATTACGTTTACAAAGCCAATATCCAAATCTATGGAAAAGAATTGACAGGTATTTTTATAGCCAAACGATTGAATCAGACTACACATCGCATCGTTTTTACAACAGAATTTGGCAACAAATTAATGGATTTTGAGATTTCCGAAGCCGAATTTAAAATCAATTTTATAGTTTCTGAATTCGATAAAAAAATGCTGACCAACACTTTAAAAAGCGATTTTAGGTTGTTGTTGCGAAATCATTTCGAAATCGAAGATACGTTCGAAAATGCGCAAAATACAGTTTACAAATCTTTAGATGGCAATCAATTGAATTATCTTTTTGTTTCAAAAACCGACGGAAAATTTTTTAAAATCATCGCTGGATCCAAAAGAAAAGAAAAAATAAATCTTAGTTTTACTTCAGAAAACAATATTTTTGCACAACAATTTATTTTCCAGCACTACAATATTAAATTGAGAATGGAATTCAACTATTTCAAACCATAGCGAATTATACCATAAAAAATGACAATGATTTACACACTAAAAATAAGTCTTAAAACGAAAAGTATAATTGTTATTGCTGTAGGTGCTTTTTTTACTTTCATGCAGGCACAGGCTCAAGTTACGTTTAGACCAGGATTAAGAGGCGGAGTCAACGTTTCTCATTTTACCAAAGGCGATTATGGTTATTCAAGTGGCTATTATTACGATGGTAATGGAAATTACGTTCCAACGTACGACAATAAGGATAATGCTTTTTCCTCAAAGGTTGACTTCTACATTGGATTTTATGGTGCTTTAAGGCTTACAAAACACTACACGCTTCAACCCGAATTTACCTACTCAAATCAGGGCACAACTTACAAATCTTATGCGAGCTACTATAATAGCGATGGCGTTTTTATCGGAAATTCTAATCCGATTTCCTCAAAATTAAACATCTCGTATTTGTCGATAGGAATGATCAACAAGTTTTATTTCAACAGCAAATTTAATATACATATCGGACCAACTATCGATTTTGTAGTGAGCAAAAACTATTCGGTTGATAATGATGTCGATTTGGCGTTTTTATTGGGCGCAGGATATAATTTCACTTCTAATTTTGGTATTGAAGCCAGAATAAAAAAAGGAATAGTTCCTACAATTACCGATAATTTTGGAAATCATACCAACGTAGTTTTTTCTGTGGGTGCGAATTATACCTTTGATATAAAGTAAATCAATGCTTTTAAAAGATTTTTATAAAGTACTTTCATTAGAAAAAAAAGAGCATCGTTATGAAGCACTAATTCGCGTGAATGAAAAACACGAGGTTTTCCTGGGGCATTTTCCCGGAAATCCAGTTATGCCAGGTGTGTGCATGATGCAGATAATCAAAGAACTTGTTGAATCCATCACTGAAAGCACGTTGTTCATGCAAAGTCTTTCGAACGTCAAATTCATGGCCTTGATCAATCCCGAAATCACACCAGTACTGCGCTTGGAATTGGAAATTATAACTACAGAAGAAGATTTAATAAAAGTTAAAAACAGTACTTTTTTTAACGAAATTACGGCATTAAAACTCAGTTGTGTTTATAAAAAAACTTCCCCATGAATTTAGTTGTAATGGTATTTTTCTGGTTTGCTTTTATCTCTGCTCCGGATCTTGCCGAAGTCAGAAAAATGTATCCCGATGCTTCTAAGTCGGAAAAGGCTGCCATAGTATTTACCGAAAAACTTGTGTCAGCGGAGGAAAGTAACAAAACATTATTGGCCTACAAAGGCGCTTCTTACACGATAATCTCAAAATTCGCCAAAACCATTTCGGATAAAGTTCGCCATTTAAAACAAGGCGCGAGATTAATAGATCAAGCCGCTGTAAGCGAGCCCAACAATATTGAAATCCGTTTGATTCGGTTGAGTGTACAGGAAAGCGTGCCAAAAGGGGTTAATTACAGAAAAAATAAAAAGGAAGATAAAAATTTTATACTTGTCCATTATCATGAGCAAAAGGGTATTTTAAAAGATTATGTAAAGAATTTTATCCTGTCTTCTAATAGCTTTTCAACTGCCGACCGGCAAATCGTCAAGTAAGGCTCTGCAACGCAAATGGAAGAGATAATTGCTGAAGCGAAACGAATGCACCATTTTAAGGTTTGCGTCATCATCCCTACCTACAATAATGGCAAGACTCTAAAAAGGGTAATCGATTCAGTGCTACAATACACTTCTGATCTTATTTTGGTTAACGACGGTTCAACGGATGGCACCGCGCAACTGCTGAAAAGTTACTCGCAACTGACACAAATTCACCATCAAAAGAATGTAGGAAAAGGGCTGGCGCTTCGTCATGGATTTCAAAAAGCGCTAACGAATCAATTCGATTATGCGATCACCATTGATTCCGACGGACAACATTTCGCCGCCGACATTCCCAAATTTATGGACGCTTTGGAAAATTACGATGATGCGCTAATTATTGGAAGTCGCAATATGCTGCAAGAGGGAGTTCCTAAAAAAAGCAGTTTCGGCAATACATTTTCTAACTTTTGGTTTTGGTTTGAAACTGGGATTCGCCTTGAAGATACCCAATCAGGCTTTCGTTTGTATCCGCTAAAACAGCTTCCAGAAAAATATTTTACATCCAAATTTGAATTTGAAATCGAAGTGATTGTTCGCGCCGCTTGGAAAGGCATAGCAGTTAAAAACATTCCGATTCAAATTTTATACGATCCAACAGAACGCGTTTCTCATTTTCGTCCTTTTAAAGATTTTACAAGGATCAGTTTGCTCAATACCGCTCTGGTGTTTCTAGCAATTTTCTATATTAAACCGAGGGGTTTCTTGAGAAATATTAAAAAAAAAGGACTTAGTAAATTTTTCTTTGAAAACATTTTAGACAGCCAGGAATCCAATACTAAAAAGGCAAGTGCAATTGCTTTGGGCGTTTTTGTTGGCATTTCTCCTTTTTGGGGTTTTCAGACTGTTTTGGTTTTGTTCTTAGCCGTTATTTTTAAACTGAATAAGGTCATTTCGTTTGCCTTTTCAAATGTCAGTTTCCCGCCATTCATTCCATTTATTATTTACGCATCCTTAAAAATTGGCGGTATTTTTTTTCCAAATGCCAGGCCTATGGTTACCGATCGGGCGATTACTTTTGCAGGAATTCAAAATAATATGTTCCAATATTTGGTTGGAAGTTTTATTTTAGCGTTAGCATTGTCAATAATATTTTGGATTGTCGGTTATTTACTCTTAACCATTTTTAGTACTTTTAAAAATAAATAAAAGCAATGCAGCACTTTTTTTATGCCGTTCATTCGTTTTTGAATAGCAGGAAATCCCTGACCATGGTCTTATTTGTAGCATTGCTTTTTGGAATGGGATTTTTTGCGTCACAAATCAAATTCAACGAAGACATCACCAACCTAATTCCAGCCAATGAGCAGTCGGATGTGACGGCGAAAGTATTGCAACAAATGAATTTTGCCGATAAAATTTCCATCCTCATTACGGATAAAACTGGAAAAAACACGGAAGATTTGACCCGATGCGCGAACCAGTTTATAGACAGTCTCAATACCCATTGTAAACCTTACATTGCCAAAATACAAGGTCAAGTTGACGAAAAAAACATCGAAGAAACTTTTGATTTTGTTTACAACCACCTGCCCCTTTTTTTAGAAGCGGCCGATTACACGAATATTCAAAATAAAATGGCCAACGACAGTATTTCTCTCATCGTAAGTCAGCATTATAAATCTTTATTGTCTCCAGCCGGAATAGTTTCTAAAGATTTTATATTAAAAGATCCCCTCGGAATTTCTTTTATGGCATTAAAAAAATTACAACAATTGAGCCTTGGCGATGGTTTTGAATTGCAAGATGGATTTGTTGTCACCAAAGACAAAAAAAATTTGCTGCTTTTTGTAACGCCAAAACTCCCACCCAACGAAACCGATAAGAATACAATTTTCATCGAAAAACTGCATGCCATTCAAGGCCAACTGAACGCCCAATATCAAAATAAAGTAACCCTGTACTATTTTGGCGCCACACCAATTGCCGTGGCCAACGCCACACAAATTAAAGCCGATGTAAGAAATACTTCTTTATTTGCCGCAATCACTTTGATCTTGATTCTTGCTTTTTTTTATAGAAACCTTGCTACTCCCATTCTCATTTTTATTCCGTCGTTGTTTGGAGCCGCTTTTGCACTCGCGATTTTGTATTTTGCCAAAGGCAGTATCTCGGCCATTTCGCTTGGGATTAGTTCTATTTTACTCGGCGAAACAACCGATTATTCCATTTATGTATTGACACATTTACGGAACAACAAAAGTGTAAAGCTACTTTACAAAGACATTTCAAAACCTTTACTATTATGCGGTACCACTACTGCGATAACTTTTTTATGTTTGTTTTTTGTCAAATCGGAAGCTTTAAAGGATTTGGGGATTTTTGCGTCGTTGAGCGTAATAGCCACTTCTGTATTCTCCTTAATTTTAATTCCACTGCTTTACAAATCCAGTGACAAACTACGCGTGCATAAAGCAAATGTGGTGGATCGCTTGGGTTCTTACGCCTATCATAAAAATAAACTTTTGATTGTTTCAGTGTTGTTGATTTTGACGGCCTGTATTTTCACCTATTCCAAAGTGACCTTCAACAACGATCTTTCAGCATTGAATTACGTGCCAGCCGAATTAAAAGAAGCGGAAATGAAATTGGAAAACATAGCCAATATTTCTTCCCAATCCATATATCTCGCGACCTATGCCGACAGTCAGGAAGTTGTTTTAGAAAGCAATGCAAAGTTGTTTGAATCCTTAAAAAACAGAAAGCATTCTTCTCAAATTGAAAGTTTTAGTTCGGTTGGCGGCTTGGTCTTGTCCTCCAAACAGCAACAACAAAAAATTGAAGACTGGAATGCATTTTGGAATATTTCCAAAAAAGCGGAACTAAAAAACAAACTCATTGCCAACGGCAAAATGGTTGGGTTTAAAGACACTTCATTTTCTAAATTTTATGAAACTCTAAACCAGAATTTTGAACCCATAGCGGTTACAGAGTACGCCAAAGTAAAATCATTTTTTTTAGAAGAATTTATGGCCCAGAAGCAGGGATTGTATACCATTTCTACTTTGGTAAAGGTATCGAATGCAGAAAGAAATCGTTTTGTAAACGACATCAAAAGACAACATAATATTGTAGTGATCGACCGGCAACAAACCAATGAAACTTTTTTGGGTTCTTTAAAAAGGAATTTTGAACAACTGATCAACTATTCCTTTATTGCCATTTTTCTGATCCTTCTCTTTGCTTTTAGAAGGATAGAATTGGTTCTCATTACGATTCTTCCCATTGTGCTAAGCTGGATTATCACCTCCGGAATTATGGGTATGACCGGTTTGCAATTCAACATTATCAACATCATTGTTTGTACGTTAATTTTCGGAATCGGCGTCGATTACAGCATCTTTATGACTGTGGCTTTGCAAAAAGAGCACACTTACGGAAAAAAAGCCGAATTGCCCACTTACCGCACGTCGATATTGTTGTCGGTGGCCACCACAATTTTAGGAATTGGCGTTTTGATTTTTGCCAAACATCCCGCCCTCCAATCCATTGCATTGATCGCGATCATCGGTATTTTTTCGGCTGTATTGATTTCATTTGTAATTCAGCCTCTGGTGTTCCAATTTTTTATTACTCATCGCGTCAACCAAGGGAAAGCACCATTCGAAATCAGACGATTGGTACATTCTATTTTATCTTTTACCTACTATGGTTTGGGAGGTTTTTTATTGTCTGGAATAGGTGCGATTGGTATGAAATTGCTGCCGATTTCCAAAAAAACCAAACTTAAAGCCTTTCATTTTTTATTCTCGAAATTTGCACAGTCGGTACTGATGACCAATCCTTGGCTGCGTCGGAAAATTAATAATCCACACGAAGAAAAGTTTCAAAAACCTGCCATCATAATTGCCAATCATACTTCGTTTTTAGACATATTAGCCATCGCCATGTTAAGTCCGAAAATTGTGTTTCTGGTTAGTGATTGGGTGTACAACTCTCCGATTTTTGGTAAAGGGGTGAGATTGGCGGGATTTTATCCGGTTTCCAACGGCATTGATAACGGCATTGACCACCTGCAAGAAAAAGTTAATCAGGGATTTTCATTGATAATTTTCCCGGAAGGAACGCGTTCGCAGGACAATCTTGTACAGCGTTTTCACAAAGGTGCTTTTTATTTGGCTGAAAAACTGAATTTAGACATTATACCCATTTTGATTCATGGCTACTCTGAAGTGCTGCCCAAAGGCGATTTTATTATCAACGACGGCCAGACAACCATTGTCATTTTGAAAAGAATTGCGCCAAACGACACCACTTTTGGCAATGACTATTCCGAAAGAACCAAAAAGATCAGTACCTTTTTTAAATTGCAATACCGGCAAATGCGTTCCGATTTAGAGGGCGTTGATTATTTTAAAAAAATCCTCCTTGACAGTTTTGACTTCAAAGAAAATCAGGTAATTGAAGCGGTAAAAAGGGATCTAAACCAAAATATGGAATCGTTTGCCGTGTTAAATACCTTGATTCCACCAAAGGCCAAAATCGTGCATTTTGCTAATGATTACGGGCAACTCGATGTGTTGCTTTCGCTACAGGAATCGGATAGAAAGATTGTGTCTTTCATTGGTGATGAAACCAAACGAGGAGTAGCAAAAACCAATTATATAAGCCGAAAACGACACATACAATACCCGGATAGCATGGAGCAGGTCGCGCTAAATCTGTATGATGTAATGTTAATTTCAAATCCGGCAGACCAAATTGATTTGAGTATTTTTAAAGCAACTCCCGCAATTATATTGTGCGGTGTTCCAAATTACAAAGCCACAATAGTTAACTTTGGGTTTGAAGTGGCAATGGAAGAAAACGATATTATTTTGTTAAAGAAAACACCATGAAAGAGCGTTACGATGTCGTCATTATAGGGAGTGGCCTCGGCGGATTGGCCTCGGCGATTTTGATGGCCAAAGAAGGTTATAAGGTTTGTGTGCTTGAAAAAAACAACCAATTTGGCGGGAATTTACAGACTTTTGTACGGGACAAAACCATTTTCGATACAGGAATCCATTATATCGGTGGCTTAGGCGAAGGCCAAAATCTCTACAAGTATTTTAAATACTTGGGCATTATGGATGAGTTAAAACTGCATAAAATGGACGAAGACGGGTTTGATATTATTTCTTTTGAAGAAGAAAATGAAGAATATCCGCATGCGCAAGGGTATGAAAATTTCATTCACCAGTTGACCCAATATTTTCCAGAAGAAAAGCAAGCTATAAAAAATTACTGTGAGCAGATCAAAACCATCTGCAATTCATTTCCGCTTTACAATTTGCAATGGGAAGGCCAATACGATAGTGAAATTTTAGCTTTGAACGCAAAGCAATGTATCGATGCAGTAACTCAAAACGAAAAACTTCGTGCGGTGCTCGCCGGATCTAACTTTCTATATGCGGGAATTGCAGACAAATCACCGTTTTATGTCCACGCTTTATCGGTAAATTCATACATTCAAAGTTCATGGCGCTGCATTAATGGAGGCAGTCAGATTACCAAGCACTTGATCAGACAGCTAAAAAAAAATGGAGGCGAAATCTACAAATACAAAGAAGTCACCTCTTTTGAGACCCAAGATAATGCAGTGACTTCAGTAAAGATGAAAGACGGAAGTGAAGTTTCAGCAGACTTTTTCATTTCAAACATTGATCCGAAAACCACTTTAAAAATGGTTGGGGAAGATAAGTTCAGAAAGTCTTTTATCAAACGCATCGACAGTCTTGAAGGTGTGGTATCTGCATTCAGTCTGTATCTTGTTTTCAAACCCGAAACTTTTCCTTACATCAATCATAATTATTATCATTTTAAAAACAGCAGAGATGTTTGGAAAGCTTATGAATATGATGACCTGACATGGCCCAAAGCCTTTATGGCGTCGATGAACGTGTCGGGCAAATCTCAGGTATGGGCAGATGGCATGACTTTTATCACTTATATGAAATACGACGATCTTAAACCTTGGGAAAATACGTTTAATACGACCGCGGAAAAAGAAGATCGAGGCGAAAGTTATGATGCTTTTAAAGTTCGCAAGACAGAAAAATTTTTGCAGCAAATCGAGCTCAAGTTTCCAGGTATTCGCGATTGTATCCAGTCGATACACAGTTCTACACCGCTTTCATATCGCGACTACATCGGCGGGTACAACGGCAACATGTATGGTTATGTCAAAGATTCAAACAACCCAATGCTTTCATTTATTGCACCAAAAACCAAACTCGACAATTTGTATCTGACCGGCCAAAGCATCAATATGCATGGAGTTTTGGGCGTTACGATTGGTGCGGTAGTGACTTGTGCCGAAATTTTAGGGAAAGAATACCTCGTCAATAAAATCAACCAGTTTTCAGAATAAGGGCAACAGTAATAATGAAAAAAGGAATCGATTTTTTGTTTTTATGGGTGTGTGTTATGATGCTTTTTTCGTGTGGCATATCAAAATCATTGCACCAGCTACCCAGCCTATTGGGATATAATGCAACAGTACCCACTGTAAAAAAACACTCGGCCACTCTTTTTACTACAGGGAATAATTTTCTAATTCAAAACAAGCAAAATCTTTGGGAACTCTATGTGGTAGGAGATCCGCTAGAAAGAGGTTTGGTCATGGGCAGTTTGAGCGATTCTTTATTAAAAAAACAGGAACGTATATTTTTTTCTAAAATTGACAATTTGGTTCCTTCCCATTTCAAGCAGCACTTGTTACGTCAATTTTTAAAATGGTACAACCGTAAACTGTATCTTCATGTAACAAATGAATATCAAACGGAAATTTACGGGATTTCACAATATACTTCGCACGATTTTGATCATATTGCCCCAGGCTATCTGCGGACTTTGTATTTGCATGGCGCACATGACATCGGGCACGCGCTGCAAGATGTGGCTTTGGTAGGCTGCTCCTCTTTTGCGGTCTGGGGTGAAAAATCAGAAGATGGCAGTTTGATTTTGGGACGCAATTTTGATTTTTATGTCGGAGATGATTTTGCCCAAGATAAATTGGTCGCTTTTGTTAGGCCAACACAAGGCTATCCTTTTATGATGGTTACCTGGGCGGGAATGATTGGTGCCGTTTCCGGAATGAATAATGAAGGCCTCACAGTAACCATTAATGCCGGGAAATCCGACATCCCATTGATAGCCAAAACGCCAGTATCCATCTTGACACGTGAAATTTTGCAATATGCCAAAAATATTGAGGAAGCTGTGGCCATTGCGAAAAAGCGACAAGTATTTGTCTCCGAGTCGATTATGGTGGGAAGTGCTCAGGATAAAAAGGCCATTTTAATTGAAGTGGCTCCCCATAATTTTGGAATAGTTGACGTGCCCAACAGCAACCAGTTGATTTGCACAAATCATTTTCAAAGCGCGGCATTAAAAAGAGGAAATCCCAATCAAAATCAAATTGCCAACAGTCATTCTCAATACCGCTACGAACGGTTGGCAGAATTGTTAGACGACAATCTAAAAATAAATCCACAAAAAGCAGCAGCGATTCTTCGCAACAAAGAAGGGTTGAACAATTTGCCGTTGGGGTTCGGAAACGAAAAGGCGCTGAACCAACTATTGGCACATCACGCTATAATCTTCAAGCCCGAACAGCGACTAGCTTGGGTTTCTTCCAATCCTTATCAGTTGGGCGAATTTGTTTGCTATGACCTCAATAAAATATTTAAAAACAACTCGTTTAAAGATTCGGTGGTTTCCTTGCAACAGCAAAATTTGAATATCGCCAAAGATCCTTTCATGGAAACAATTGCTTATCGAGACTATGAAAATTTTAAAATAGAAGATCGAAAAATGGATTTTTTTTTAAAAAATAAAGCCGGTTTGACAGCCGCATTTGCTAAAAATTATCAATCTTTGAATCCAGATTACTGGCTTGTTTATTACAAGGTAGGCGTGTATTATGAGCAACAGGCGGCATATCCATTGGCACAACAAAATTTTGAAACTGCCTTAACCAAAGAAATCACAACGCTACCGCAAAGACAAGTCGTTCAACGAAAACTAAAAAAAATAAAAAGAAAATTGTAATGATCCCCAAAATAGAAACCGCAACCATCGCCGAGATCAAAGCTTTTCAAGAACAAAAATTGATAGCGGTTTTGGCGTATGTAAACCAACACTCTCCGTTTTATAAAAATCTTTATGAGAAGGAGAATATTGCGATATCCAACATCAGAACGATTGAAGACCTGCAGTCGTTGCCAGTAACAACAAAACAAGACCTCCAAATTTACAATGATGATTTCCTTTGTGTTCCGATTCATAAAATTATAGATTTCTCCACGACATCGGGTACTTTGGGCGAACCGGTGACCTTTGGTTTAACCGATGCCGATTTGGAAAGACTGGCATACAACGAAGCAATTTCTTTTGATTGTGCGGGAATCAAAACAGGTGATCTTGTACAATTGATGACTACAATCGACCGCCGTTTCATGGCGGGATTGGCTTATTTCTTAGGATTGCGAAAAATGAATGTGGGCGTGATAAGAGTCGGCGCTGGAGTTCCTGAATTGCAATGGGATTCGATTTTAAAACACAAACCCACGCACCTGATTACCGTACCTTCTTTTTTATTAAAACTAATTGAATATGCCGAGGCCCATCAAATCGATTACAATAATTGCAGTGTAAAAGGGGCCATTTGTATCGGAGAATCACTTCGGAATCAAGATTTATCGAGCAATACGCTGTCTAAAAAAATTATGGACAAGTGGCACATTCAATTGTTTTCAACCTACGCTTCGACTGAAATGAGTACGGCTTTTACTGAATGTGAACATTTCATCGGCGGCCACCATCACCCCGAATTGATTATCGTAGAAGTTTTGGATGAAAACAACCAACCCGTTTCCGATGGTGCCATTGGCGAATTGACTTTTACGACTTTAGGCATCGAAGCCATGCCGCTGGTTCGCTTTAAAACCGGAGACCTCGTGCAGTTGCATGCCGAACCTTGTGCTTGCGGCAGAAATACTTTGCGCGTCGGACCCGTTGTGGGCAGGAAGCAACAGATGATCAAATACAAAGGAACCACGTTATATCCGCCAGCAATGAACGAGGTATTGCAAGATTTTGAAAATATTGAAAACCATCTGATCGAAATTTTCACCAATGATTTGGGGACAGATGAAATCCTGATTAAGATTGCGGTTAAACAGGAATCGCCGGAATTGCTCCAACAAATCAAGGACCATTTTCGGGCAAAATTACGCGTAACGCCTAAAATTGAATTCATTACACCAGCGATGCTAAATTCATTGGTCTTTAATCCGATGAGCCGAAAGCCGATTCGCTTTTTTGACTACAGAAAAAACAATCTATAAGCTTGCCATGGCTTCTTTTCTGTGAAAATGTGTAATTTTGCGCCATGATTAAAATTGGCAACATAGCCCTTCCAGATTTTCCTTTACTGCTGGCGCCGATGGAAGACGTGAGCGATCCGCCTTTCCGCAGGCTGTGCAAGACACATGGCGCAGATTTGATGTTTAGTGAGTTTATTTCTTCGGAAGGATTGATTCGTGATGCCATCAAAAGCCGTCAGAAATTAGACATTTTTGATTACGAAAGGCCCGTCGGGATCCAGATTTTTGGTGGCGATGAAGAAGCGATGGCGTTGTCGTCAAAAATTGTGTCTGCCGTAAATCCCGATTTAATCGATATTAATTTTGGCTGTCCCGTCAAAAAAGTCGTCTGTAAAGGCGCGGGTGCTGCGGTTTTAAAAGATGTCGAGTTGATGGTGCGTTTGACCAAAGCGGTGATCCGAAGTACCGATTTGCCAGTGACGGTAAAAACCCGCTTAGGATGGGATGATAGTTCTATTAACATTGAGGAGGTGGCCGAACGGTTACAAGATATCGGTGTGCAAGCTTTGTCCATTCATGGCCGAACGAGGGCGCAATTGTATAAAGGCGAAGCCGATTGGGCGCCGATTGCCCGTGTAAAAAACAATTCTCGGATTACGATGCCGATATTTGGAAATGGAGACATTACATCGGTAGAAAAAGCGCTTGAGTACAAAAACCGATATGGCGTAGACGGGATTATGATTGGTCGTGCTGCGATTGGATATCCTTGGATATTTAACGAAATCAAACATTATGTTGCTACTGGCACCCATTTGCCCAAACCGACGATTGAAAACCGCGTGGCTGCCGCAAGAAACCATTTGCAATGGGCCATGGACTGGAAAGGACAGCATTTGGGCATCTTAGAAACGCGAAGACATTACACCAATTACTTTAAAGGGCTTCCCAATTTTAAAGAATACCGTACGCGCATGGTATCGAGTGAAGATCCAGTCTTAATTTTTCAAACTTTTGACGAAGTTCTGGAAAAATTTAGCGGGATGGCATTCGTGTAATTTGAGGGGCAGTTGGAAGTCGCGTTAGGGATTGCAGCTTTGTTTGAGCTCTTTTTTTAGTAGCAAAGCGGAAAAAAAAAGCGAGTGCGAAAAGCCCGACCCCTTGCTTGGGCTCAAGACAGGCTAGGGGAACGCCCTAGTTATTCCAACAATTTTTTAGTGACACGACTCGAAGCAATCAGTGAAGCGGTAATGCCCAAAGAGACAATGGTGGCCAATACAATCAACACATTTTTGATCGAAAAAACTACTGGATAGGCCAACGTGGGCGTAATCATGATGAGTTGAAAATGTTGTTGCAGCAATACAACGGCGACGCCCAAAACCAATCCGATAACGCCGCCAACAACACTTAGTAAAGTGCCTTGCAATAGGAATATTTTTCGAAGGTCTTGGATTGGCGTTCCTAAATTGAAAAGCGTTTTAAGATTCGCTTTTTTGTCTAATATCATCATAATCAGGGCGCCAATTAAGTTAAAAAGCGCAATGACAATGACCAGAGTAAAAATTAAATAGACAGCAATATTTTCGGTATTGAGCATTTTATAGAGGCTGTCGTTGAGTTGTGCTCTGTTTTTAACGGTGACTTTTTGGTTGAAAATTGTTTGTAGCTGGGACACAATCTCTTGTTCATCGACCGTCGGACTTACCTTTAACTCTATGCCTGAAATTTGCGTGGGTTTGAACTCGAGTAGACTTTGGGTCAAGGCCAAATCGGCAAAAACATATTTGGAATCGAGATCTTCGCTGATGGCATAAATTCCGATGGGCGATAACTTGGATTTATTGAAAGCCTGTTCGGGAGTTTCTATGGTTCCTTTTCCGGGCCTTGGAACAAATACTTCAAACGGATGGTTCATATCGAAAAGTCCGAGTGATAATTTTTGCGAAATGCCATAACCAATTACCACTTCTGAGGTATTGGGTTCGAGCCAATTGCCATTAAACAATATTTTTTTAACGTCATTGACTTTTGGAAAAACCGAGTCAACGCCTTTTAAAAAAGTAACTTCTTCTTTGCCATCGAATAAAAAAAGCACGCGTTCTTCGATCACTTTGGAAGAAGAGAGAATTCCTTTGATGTTTTGAATTTTATTATCTTGCTCAGGTGAAACAAAAAATGATTTTCCAAGCGTACTGCTTATTTTTAAATCGGGATCGAAGTTATTACTAAAAGACAAGCTAAAGTCGCGCAAACCGCTAAATACAGACAAAACAACAAATAAAGCCATCGCTCCTACAATAATGCCGATCGAAGCGATGCCGTTAATAATGTTGATGGCATTATTTTTACTGGCGCTTCTGAGATAGCGTTGGGCTATGTATAACGGAAAATTCAATTTACGATTTTCTGCGTCGGTCTAATAAATCGCGATTTAATATCGGGTTTTCCTTAGACGCTAGGGCATTGTCAATTTTTTCGATATAATCTAAAGAGTCATCGATAAAGAAAATAAGGTTGGGCACTTTACGCAATTGCAAGCGCACCCTTTGCGATAAATCGTGTTTAATCAATGGTGCGTTTGATTTGATGGCCGCCAGGGTTTCTTTGGCTTTCTCTTGTGGAAAAATACTCAAATGAACAGTCGCCACGGACAAATCGGTGGTCACGCTAACTTTAGACACGGAGATGATCAGGTTAGAAATTCCGTTTTTTCGCACTTCACCCTGAAGAATATCGACCAAATCTTTTTGGATTACACCGCCTATTTTTTTCTGTCTGTTCGTTTCCATGAGGCAAAAATACAATTTTTTTACAGCAGCGAAGGCACGAAGGAACAAACTTTTACGGTTGATTTTAAGAAGCGGGGTGCTTCATCCATTCTTTTATTAGGAGCTTGGTCCCGCTTTACAGTTCAATCTTTTGCTTTTAAAACCAAAAAAGCAAAAGGATTTCCCGTTTCAATCGGGGCTAGCGAACCATTCTTTCAAAATTTAATTTACTTTTACGCCTCATGGGTATTTTTTTAAAGGAAAAAATGAGAAAAATAGAACACATCGGCATTGCCGTAAAAGATTTGGACGTTTCAAACCACTTGTTTGAAAAACTCTTCGGTGCACCGCCGTACAAATCGGAAACCGTGGAAAGTGAAGGGGTAAAAACTTCTTTCTTCCGCAATGGTCCTAATAAAATTGAATTGCTTGAAGCGACAAATCCTGAAAGCCCTATCGCAAAATTTTTAGAGAAAAAAGGAGAAGGCATTCATCATATTGCTTTTGAGGTAGAAGATATTGTATCCGAAATCGAACGCTTAAAAGCGGAAGGGTTTGTAGTTTTAAACGAAAACCCCAAAAAAGGGGCGGATAACAAACTCGTAGCATTCCTGCATCCCAAAAGCACAAATGGTGTTTTGATTGAATTGTGCCAGGAAATTGTGTAGCGTCATTTTTTTAGTAAGTTATTTTTTAATAAAAAATCAAATGTAAATCCATCGTGAAAAATACTTGCAGAAAATCAAAAATAGTAGTAATATTGCAACTTCACAAAGGTCCTATAGCTCATTCGGTTAGAGCAACTGACTCATAATCAGTAGGTGCTTGGTTCGATTCCAAGTGGGACCACAACAAAGACTTCTTAATTTTAGGAAGTCTTTTTTTTATTGTTGTCATTGTGTTTTTTTATTTTAGGCATAAAAACTAAAGTAGTGAAATTTACGTTAATATAACACTTGGGATTCTGATATACAGATTCAAATTGTATTTTTGTATTTCCATTTTTAATAAAAATCAAAATATTAAACAAAAAACTTGGTCAAAAAGATTTTTTATTTACTTTTACACCTTATGAAAATTGTCCCAAATAGAATTTTACATGTTTTGGTTGCAATGATTTCCGGTGCATCGGCATTTGCCGGTCCAGGATCAGGCGCTCCCCCACAACCTGGGCTTCCACCTCCGGGACTTCCTATCGATGGCGGCATTGTCATCTTAATAATTATTGCCATAGCTTTTGGTTTTATAAAAATATACCGTTTTAAATTAAATAAAAAAGCTCCGATTTAGATCGGAGCTTTTTTATTTATGACTTGTTATAACTGTAGAGTCGACTGACATATTTGCCAATTACATCAAATTCTAGGTTGATTGTTGTACCAATTTCGAAAGTTTTAAAATTGGTATGATCGTAAGTGTAAGGAATTATTGCAACACTAAAAGTATTGCTTTTAGAATCAACAACAGTTAAGCTGACACCATTGACAGTAATTGATCCTTTTTCAATGGTTAAGTTATTTAAATCAGGGTCATATTCAAAAGTAAAATACCAGCTGCCATTTGTTTCAGTAACCGAAATACATTTTCCGACTTGGTCGACATGACCTTGAACGATATGTCCGTCTAATCTGTCGCCAAGTTTCATAGCACGTTCCAAATTAATGACACTGCCTTCTTTCCAGTTACTTAAATTTGTTTTTTTTATGGTTTCTTGGATGGCCGTTACGGTATATTGATCGTCCTCAATAGCCACTACCGTCAGACAAACGCCGTTGTGTGAAACGCTTTGGTCTATTTTAAGTTCATTGGCAATGGTGGAACTTAGGCGAATATGAAGGTTCCCATTGTCTTTTTTAATTTCTCGTATGGTGCCGAGCGTTTCGATAATTCCTGTAAACATTCTTATTTTAATTTACTAAATTTGCACTTCAAAATTAGCAATAAATAACTAATCGTAAGAATGAAAAAAGCAGAAAATATTATCGTTGGTATTTCAATTGGAGATCTACACGGTATTGGAAGCGAGGTGGTACTAAAAACTTTCGAGGATGCTCGAATGTTAGAATTGTGTACCCCGGTTATTTTTGCCAATGTAAAAATTTTGTCTTTTGTAAAGAAAAGTTTTGAATCAACATCAATGTTACACGGAATAGACCAGCTAGACCAGCTCGTCACCGGGAAAATAAACGTGCTCAACGTTTGGAAAGAAAGTGTTGATTTGAATTTCGGAGTCAATGATGAAAATATCGGAAAATACGCTATCCAATCTTTTACAGAAGCAACTAAGGCATTAAAAGAAGGCCTGGTTGATGTTTTGGTGACGGCGCCGATTAATAAATTTAACAGCCAATCAGAAACTTTTAAATTCCCAGGTCATACCGATTATTTAGCTCAAGAATTAGAAGGCAATGCGTTGATGTTGATGGTACAAGATAATTTAAGGGTGGGTCTGCTTACGGATCATGTTCCGGTTAATGAAGTGGCAAAACTTTTGACACCCGCCTTGATTCTTCAGAAAATCGAAACCATAAAAAAAACTTTAATTCAGGATTTTGGAATCAGTAAACCAAAAATTGCCGTTTTAGGACTGAATCCGCACAGCGGAGATAATGGCGTAATTGGAAATGAAGAGGACGAAATCATGAAGCCTACGATCAAAAAATTATTCGATAAAGGGACTCTGGTTTTTGGGCCCTTTGCTGCCGACGGATTTTTTGGAAGTAGCCAATACGATAAATACGATGCCATTATTGCCACCTATCACGACCAAGGATTGATTCCGTTTAAAACCTTATCTTTTGGCAAAGGCGTAAATTACACGGCTGGTTTAAATAAAATTAGAACCTCACCCGATCATGGAACCGCTTATGATATCGCTGGAAAAGGATTGGCCGACTACAATTCTTTTAAAGAAGCGGTTTATCTTGCAATTGATATTTATAAAACCAGAAATGAATACCAAGAAATCAGTCGCAATCCCATGAAAACGAAAGAAAAACAGGAAGAAAAAAATAATAGGTAAAAAAAATCAATCAGGCGTTTTGATTGTGCAATAATTTTATATCTTTGCGCTCCCGAATCACTCGGACAAATTGTTGTTGAGATGAAGAAGTTAAATGAATTTTTAATCCCTTTTATTGGATTAAAGTTAGGAAAACATCAGTTTGAATATCAAATAGACAAAGCGTTCTTTGAATCTTTTGATTACGATGAATTTGAAAGTTCAGATATCAAAGTAAACGTAGTTTTAGAGAAGAAAAGCACGATGCTAGAGCTGGCATTTAAGCACAAAGGAACAGTTCACGTTCCCTGCGATTTGACCGGGGAAATGTTTGATTTACCCGTAAAAGGAAAAATAAAATTGGTTGTGCAATTCGGAGAACACTTTAACAATGACAATGAAGAGTTGTTAATTTTGCCTCATGGAGAGTATCAAATCGACACCAAGCAGTACATTTATGAAATGATCGCGTTATCGATTCCGCTCAGAAAAGTGCATCCTGGAATAAAGGACGGAAGTCTAAAAACACCAGCACTTGACAAGTTAAACGAATTGAAAATCAACGATAAAAAAACAGTAATACAAGAAGAAAATACCGACCCTCGTTGGGACAAATTAAAGAAACTATTAACGGATAAATAATACAGTAAAATGGCACATCCTAAGAGAAAAATCTCAAAAACCAGAAGAGATAAACGAAGAACGCATTACAAAGCAACAGTTGCACAAATCGCTACATGCCCAATTACAGGTGAAGCACATTTATACCATAGAGCATACTGGCATGAAGGAAAAATGTACTACCGAGGACAAGTGGTTGTTGACAAATCAACTCCAGCTCTTGCTTAATTCTTTTGAATAGAAGATCCTAAACTCTCACCAAGGTGGGAGTTTTTTGTTGTTTATAATTTTAATTAAATAAGGCCTTTTAAACAAATTTGGTTTAGAATTTTTTTGTAATTTCCACCTCTTTATCAAATTGTTAATTTGAAGGGAAAATAATCGAAACTTATGAATACAATTACGGCCGCAATTACTGCTGTTGGTGCTTTTGTTCCAGAATATGTGCTTTCTAATAAAATATTGGAAACCATGGTTGACACTAATGACGAGTGGATTACCTCCCGGACCGGAATTAGCGAAAGAAGAATACTCAAAAGCGATAAATTGGGAACGTCTTACTTGGCGATTAAAGCGGCTCAAGATTTAATCGCCAAAAGCGGTATCAATCCCGCAGAAATCGATCTTGTTATCGTAGCTTCTACCACACCAGACATGCCGGTTGCGGCAACTTCAGTATTTGTGGCCACACAAATCGGAGCTTCCAATGCCTTTGCCTACGACCTTCAAGCTGCCTGCTCCGGATTTTTATTCGGAATGTCAACTGCGGCGGCGTACATCCAGACCGGAAGATATAAAAAAGTATTATTGATTGGCGCCGATAAAATGTCATCGATCATAGATTACACCGATAGAGCTACCTGTATCATTTTTGGAGATGGAGCGGGTGCAGTTTTATTTGAGCCCAATTATGAAGGCCTCGGATTGCAGGATGAATTTTTAAGAAGTGACGGCATCGGTCGCGACTATTTAAAAATTGATGCCGGCGGTTCCTTACTTCCGGCCTCAAAAGAAACCGTAGAAAACCGTCAGCATTTTGTGTTTCAGGATGGGAAAACGGTTTTTAAATATGCGGTTAAAGGCATGGCTGATGTGAGTGAAAAAATTATGGAAAGGAATAATCTTTCTAAAGACGATGTTCATTGGTTGATTGCGCATCAGGCCAATAAACGGATCATTGATGCTACTGCTAGCAGAATGCAACTCGATGAAGAAAAAGTTTTGGTCAATATTCAAAAATACGGAAACACCACTTCCGCAACTTTACCCTTGTTATTAAGTGATTTTGAAAGTAAATTTAAAAAAGGAGATAACCTTATTTTCGCTGCTTTCGGTGGTGGATTTACTTGGGGATCGATCTATTTAAAATGGGCATACAACAAAAAATAAACAAACTAAAAACAAATAATTATGGATTTAAAAGAAATTCAAAACCTAATCAAATTTGTAGCAAATTCAGGAGTAGCTGAAGTAAAGTTAGAAACTGGAGATGTAAAGATTACTATCCGAACTACGCTTGAAGGCCATTCCTCAGATGTTACTTATGTTCAGCAAATGCCTGCACAAAGTGTCATTCAGCAAGCGCCAGCCCCGCAACAATTAGCTCCGGTTGCAACGCCAGTTGTAGCTGATGAAAATTCAAAATACATCACGGTCAAATCGCCAATCATTGGTACATTATATAGAAAACCCGCACCAGACAAACCTCTTTTTGTGGAAGTGGGCAGCGTGATTTCAAAAGGAGACGTGTTGTGCGTTATCGAAGCGATGAAACTTTTCAACGAAATTGAATCTGAAGTCTCAGGTAAAATTGTAAAAATCTTAGTAGACGATATGTCTCCAGTAGAATTCGATCAGCCTTTATTTTTAGTAGATCCATCATAAATTTTTAGAATTCAGATTTTAGATTTCTGGTTTCTGACCTTTCGGGCAAAAATCTTCTAACAATCTAATGGTCCAATTGTCTAATAATCTAAATTTCAAAAGATGTTTAAAAAAATACTTATTGCAAACAGGGGTGAAATTGCACTTCGTGTTATCCGTACTTGCAGAGAAATGGGAATCAAAACAGTGGCAGTTTATTCTACTGCGGATGCCGAAAGTCTGCACGTTAAGTTTGCCGATGAAGCCGTTTGTATTGGTCCGCCACCCAGCAACCTTTCCTATTTAAAGATGTCAAATATTATCGCTGCCGCTGAAATTACCAATGCCGATGCGATCCATCCGGGTTATGGTTTCCTTTCAGAGAATGCGAAATTTTCAAAAATCTGTCAGGAACACGGCATTAAATTTATTGGTGCTTCGCCAGAAATGATTGATCGTATGGGCGACAAAGCTTCGGCAAAAGCCACGATGAAAGCAGCGGGTGTTGCGTGCGTTCCAGGTTCCGAAGGCATTCTTGAATCCTACGAACAAGCCAAACAAATCTCAAAAGAAATGGGTTATCCGGTTATGCTTAAAGCTACGGCTGGAGGAGGAGGAAAGGGAATGCGCGCCGTATTAAAAGAAGAGGATCTATTGAAAGCCTGGGAAAGTGCCCGTCAGGAATCTGCTGCGGCTTTCGGTAATGACGGAATGTACCTCGAAAAATTAATCGAAGAGCCACGCCATATTGAAATACAAGTGGTAGGAGATGCTTATGGAAAAGCTTGTCACCTTTCCGAGCGAGATTGTTCGGTACAACGCCGTCATCAAAAGCTGACAGAAGAAACGCCGTCTCCATTTATGACTGATGAGTTGCGAGATAAAATGGGAATTGCAGCTGTTAAGGCCGCTGAATTTATTAAATACGAAGGTGCAGGAACAGTAGAGTTTTTGGTCGACAAAAACCGGAATTTCTATTTTATGGAAATGAATACAAGAATCCAGGTAGAACACCCTATAACAGAGCAAGTAATCGATTATGACTTAATTCGGGAACAAATCATGGTAGCGGCTGGTATTCCAATTTCTGGAAGAAACTATTTGCCACAACTCCACGCGATTGAGTGTCGTATCAATGCAGAAGATCCGTATAATGATTTCCGTCCTTCACCAGGAAAAATCACTACGCTTCATGCTCCGGGAGGGCACGGTGTGCGTTTGGATACACATGTCTACGCAGGTTATACGATTCCGCCCAATTATGATTCAATGATTGCAAAGTTGATTACCACTGCGCAAACCAGAGCCGAAGCGATCAGTAAAATGAAACGGGCCTTAGACGAATTTGTGATTGAAGGCGTAAAAACGACCATTCCTTTTCACCGACAGTTGATGGATGATCCGCGGTATGTTGATGGAAATTACACCACGGCATTTATGGATACTTTTGTGATGAATGATCCAGAAGTATAGCATTTGAATTTATAAAAAAAGCCTCACTGTGATTGTGAGGCTTTTTTGCTTTAGGCCAATTATAGCGTTTCTTCTAACCATTTAAAAAACTCTTTCTGCCAAACTTGGGCATTTTGAGGTTTCAGTACCCAGTGGTTTTCTTCAGGAAAATAAAGAAAGCGGCTCTTGATTCCTAACAATTGGGCAGCCTGAAAGGCCTCTTGTCCTTGACCAATAGGCACCCTAAAATCTTTTCCGCCTTGAATAATTAAGATGGGTTTGTTCCATTTCGCAACGTTGTTGATGGGATTGAATTCGGTGTAGGTTTTTTGCGCTGCGGCATTCTCTTTTTCCCAATAAGCACCGCCGTGATCCCAGTTATTGAAGAACACTTCTTCCGTGGTTCCGTACATGCTTTGAAAATCAAAGACCCCATCGTGTGAGATAAAGGTCTTGAATCGATTGTTGTGAATTCCGGCAAGATAGAACACCGAATAGCCTCCAAAGCTGGCGCCCACACAACCCAAACGCGCTTTATCGACATACTTTTCTTTAGAAACATCATCAATTGCCGAAAGATAATCCTGCATGACTTGGCCGCCCCAATCTTTACTAATTTGTTCATTCCACGCCACACCATGACCTTGCATCCCACGACGGTTGGGCGCTACAACAATATAGCCATTGGCTGCCATTAACTGAAAATTCCAACGATAGGAATAGTATTGGGTTAAAGGCGCTTGCGGTCCACCTTGACAATACAGAAGCGTAGGATATTTTTTATTGACATCAAAATGGGGTGGGAAAATAACCCATACCAACATTTTTTTTCCGTCAGTGGTAGTGACATATCTTCTTTCGGTTTTACTTAACGCCAAGGAATTGAAAGTGGCAGTATTTACATTTGAAAGCTGTTTCCAATTTTTTTGCTTCAAGTTGTATGAAAAAATTTCAGCGGCATGATTCATATCGTTTCTGGTCACAATGATATTCTCTCCCGAAAATCCAAAAATGTCTGTCACATCAAAGTCACCGTTTGTGATTTGACGTATCGTAATGGCGATCTTAGTCAAACCAGGAAAATTAACTTCAAACAATTGTTTGGTTCCGTCTGTCGGTGCAATGAAATAGATTTTTTTCCCGTCATTGCTCCATTTAAAATGATCGACAGTTCCATCCCAATTTGCGGTGAGATTCATTTGCATTCCTTTAAAATCAACGATAATGTCGTTTTTGTCGGCTTCATATCCATCGCGTTTCATTTGAAGCCATGTCAGATTGCCATTTGGGGAAAATTGCGGCGCCATGTCGTACCCCAAATTATTTTCTGTCCTGTTGGTTGTTTTGCCCGTTTCAAGATCATATTGATAAATGTTGGTATTGGTAGAAATTGCATAGGCGGTGCCTGCTTTTTTCTTACAGACATACAAAATGCTTTTACTGTCGGGCGACCAAATATAATCTTCATCACCACCGAACGGTTTTTGTGGACTGTCAAAATTTTCTCCGGTCATTATATCTTTTCCGACAGCTCTTTTTTTATTTTCTTTAAAAAACACGTGGTTGAATTTCCCTTCATTCCAAGTGTCCCAGTGTCTGTAATCCAATCCGTTGTAAATCTGTACTTCTGATTTTTGCAATTCTGGGTAATAGTCTTTTCCCAGCACCTCATTTATTTTTACTTCCTCATGGTAAACGGTGTATTTGCCATCGGGTGAAATATTCTTGTCTGCAATTAAATCCTTGGCGTCTTTCACTTCGATAGCAGTTCCCCCGTTTATGGGAAGGGTGTAGTATTTTGAATTTGATTTATTTTCTTCGACTGAAGGCGTTGCGACTTTATAAATGATGTTTTTTTCGTCTTTTGAAATTCCTAGAACACTTACTCTACCCAATTTCCATAGCAGTTCGGGTGTCATTTGATTCGTTGTTTCGCCTTTTAGGTTCGGATTATTTTGTCCCATAACAGGTATGCCAATTAAGATTAGAGTTAACCACAAAAACTTTTTACTCATAGCATTTTATTTAAATTTTAAGTGGTCTAAAAGTAATCATTTTTCATAAAAAAAAGCTACCTCCATGGAGATAGCTTTTTTAAATTAAAGTTTAAAATTTATTGTTTAATAAAACGTTTTACAACCGTTTGACCTTTCGAAGTAACTTCTAGTAAATAAGTTCCTGCTTTAAAGTTTGCAACCGAAACGACGCCATTTAAGATCGTTCCTTTTGAAACTTCCTGACCCAACACAGTAAAAATCTTATAAGAAGCGTCTTCTATAGAAGTGAAATTTAACAGGTCTCCTGTTACCGGATTAGGATATATGTTGAACGACAACGTTGATTCGCTTTGCGCTTCTTTTGCGGCAGACACGATATTTACAGTATAATCTTCCACTTGTCCGTAAGAGAAAGTTTCGCAGGCCGTTGGCGTTCCATTATATTTCATGGAAACCCTCATTCTTGTCGCGCCTAATGAGGCAGTAGCGGGAATGGTGATTGATCCGCTTACAGGAGTTGTCGTGCTAGCAGTTTTACTCCACACCAACTCACCCGCATCGGTAAACAATCCGTTTTGGTTGTAATCGATAAATACGGCGTATCCTTCAGGGTATACGGTAGCAGTCCAGGTTGGAGTAATGGTAATCGTGTAGGCAGTTCCACGTCCAGCATTAGTGGACAAAGCAGTGAAATTTTCATAACCAGTAGTTCCAGTTGAGGTGTTGCTGATGGTTCCAAAAACAACTTTCCCAATCCTTTCGTCCGCAGTATTGTTCCCTTGTGAGGTACAGTAAGTTATGCTCGCGGATAATGTGGTGACATTTGCAGTATTGCTGGCCGAAGAAACGTTTCCGGCGGCATCTTTAGCGATGACATAAAAAGTATAGGCTGTTGCAGCAGTCAATCCTGTAACGGCATACGACGTAGTTGCTACGCTAGATTTGAAAGCACCATTTTGGTATATATCATATCCTGTTACACCCACATTATCAGTGGCTGCTGTCCATGATAAAGTCGTAGCGGTTGGCGTAGTTCCTGAAGCGGTTAAGGAAGCAGGAGCCGACGGTGCTGTCGTATCTGGGGTTCCGGCAACAACATTCACGGTATAATCTTCCACCTGCCCGTAAGAGAATGCCTCACATGATGTAGGAATTGCATTGTATTTCATCGAAACGCGCATTCTCGTAGCTCCTAAAGAAGCTGTAGCGGGAATAGTGAAAGACCCTGTAACCGGAGTGGTGGTAGAGGCAGCTTTGCTCCACACCAACTCACCAGCATCGGTAAACAAACCATTCTGGTTGTAGTCAATCCATACTGCATATCCTTCAGCATACACTGTTGATGTCCACGATGGGGTAATTGTAACGTTGCTTAAAACGCTTCTTGTAACGTTAGTTGACAAGGCGGTAAAATTTTCGTATCCCGCAGTTCCTGTAGAAGTATTGCTGATGGTTCCTAGAACCACTTTCCCAATTTTCTCGTCTGCAGTACTGTTACCTTGCGATGCACAGTATGAAATGGTCACAGCCGAAGTAGTCACCGATGCCATATTGCTGTCAGCCGATATATTTCCAGCAGCATCTTTGGCTTTAACTGTAAATGAATAAGTTGTCGATGCTGTCAGGCCAGTAACTCCATATGATGTCGACACTGTAGAACCCAACAATGTGGCGCCCTGATAAACATCATATCCTGTTACGCCCACATTGTCAGTGGAAGCAGTCCATGATAAATTGGTGGAAGAAGAAGTGGTTCCTGAAGCTGTCAGATTGTTTGGTGCCGAAGGAGCTACGGTGTCAACCACAGGATCTAAAGTAGTTGCGTTTACTGTATTGCTTGTTGCAGAGATATTTCCGGCCGCGTCTTTTGCTTTTACTGAAAAAGTGTAGGCTGTCGAAGCGGTTAATCCCGTAACATTGTATGAGGTTGTGGCAACACTTCCTATAAGGGTAGCGCCATTATACACATCATATCCTGTTACAGCTACATTGTCAGTAGAAGCAGTCCATGATAGGTTTGTTGAAGTCTGTGTTGTTCCCGAAGCAGCAAGATTGGTTGGCGCAGATGGCGCTACCGTATCTATGCTGCCGGCTGTTATGGTGAAATTCGTGTTGGAAACATCAAAGAAAATATGATTGTTTCCTTTCACCATGATTCGGTTGGTGGTTCCGGCAGTATTCGGAATAGTGACTGCCTCTGATCCGTCATTCGGAGTGGCGGCAAGCAAAGTAACCGGGTAGCTGTTTCCACCATCTGTAGACAATAAGATGTCAACATTGGCACAGTTTACTCCGTTCGCAGTGGTTCCGCCTACAACCCATGTGATGGTTTGGGAAGACCCTCCTACATAAGAAACCGCGGTATTTGGTGCGCTGACGCTGAACGGACCCGCAGTGGCATTTACAGTGACAATCATATCATCACTATTGTTTCCTGCTCCGCTCGCCCTGTTGTCACGAACCGTCAGTCTGAAATTAAGCATTCTGGCTACTGAAGGCAATGCTTCAACAGTAATTTCGCTGCCCGCTGTTGTCGTGGCACCTGTAAGGACAGATGACATTTTTGGAAAATAACGGACAGGTGAGATGGTTGGATTGTAAGATCTAAAATTCACTCCCGTAGTTTTGGTAGCGCTTGGCGCAGCGGCAGTCGATTGTGAATTCATCTGTTCCCAATGATACGTAAGTGCATCCCCATTTGCATCTGTAGCAACTCCGGTTAACATAAAAGGGGTGCTTTTCGGCACGGTATAATCCAGACCCGCGTTGACCGTTGGAATCGAATTGCCTGTAGCAGTATTGGCCGAACAGGTTTTGGCTTTGATATTGTTGGTTACCTGTTGGATACTTATCGCATGGAAATAAGGATCAGAATGCGGTTGCACATCCAAGGTAGTAATACCGGCATAACCCATGATGGTGGATCCGCTTCCCGGCTCCATCTGAACTCCCGTTCCTTCGTTGCTGTGCGTAAAGGTGTGGTTTGCACCAAATTGATGCCCCATTTCGTGCGCAACGTAATCAATATCAAAATTATCTCCCGATGGAATTCCATCTCCCGGAGATGTAAATCCGCTACCTTTCCCTAAAGGCACTGAAGTTGTAGGATTGGTACATACACAGCCAATACAGCCGGCATTTCCGCCACCGCCCGAAGCGCCAAAAAGGTGCCCGACGTCATAATTGGCACTTCCAATAACATTGGTTAAAGTTGTCTGTAACTCTTGATTCCATGCTCCTCCGGAACCTGTTGCTCCAGCAGAATATGGATCGGTAGATGCGTTGGTGTAAATTACGGTGTCCGTATTGGCAATTAACACCATTCGGGCAGAAAAATCTTTTTCAAATACGCCATTGACACGCGTCATTGAATTGTTGATTGCTGCCAATGCTAATGCTTTCGTTCCGCCGAAATAAGCAGTATATTCGCCTGTAACCGACATCGCCAATCGGAAAGTTCTTAAAATGCCATCGTCAGCATTAGGTCTTGTGGCAGTAGCAACTTCCGAATGAACTGCATCGATTACCCGGCACTCAAAACGGTCTAGAGAAGCCGCCTTGTCGGCCTTTTGGTAAACAGCATAGGAACTCAAATCTGTTGTGTAAGGCTCAATAAAAACCGCAGATTGGTCGGCTTTGATAACCATGCTCTGAAATCCTAATGACGATAAGCTGAAATAGATCGTCGCCGCCGGATTTTCAATTCCCTGGCCTGCATATGATTTAATATCCGGATATCGAGCCGCGAGTTCGGGAGCCATATTAGACGATTCTAAAACACTAAAGCTTTCTAATTGTCCAACGGCATTTGGAAATGAAATGACGATCCCTGCACGGCCTGCGCTCGAAAATCTTTTCGGCGCGTTTGCAAGTGATTGTTTGAGTTGTGCCACATCAAGCTCGAACAATCGCGGGTTAACAATAGTTTGTTTATTGGTGTAGGTCACTGCCTCTGTTTTTTTTACAGTAGCTTTCCATGCCGACTTCCCAGTCTGGGCAAATGAAAAGCTTGTGATGGCAATAAGCGCCATCGTGAGTAATTTGTTTTTCATAATTTATAATTATACGCTTTGAATAAAATTAGCAACTTCAAATATAAAATTAATTTTAATCACTAATTAAAACATTAAAGAAATTAATTAACAAATCGACAAACCACACTGTTTAAAAATGAAATTTACGCAAGTATTAATTAAATTTAGTAAGATTAATGGAATTCGAAAAACCAAAGTTATTGGTTTTCAATTTGATTAAAAAAAGCTATTTTTATAAAAATTTTAAAAAATGAATTTGAGTTATTGGGAACTAAAAAACTGGTTCACAAATGTTGATTTTACAATTGTGGGTAGTGGTATCGTCGGATTACACTCCGCTCTGCGTTTAAGAGAACGGTTTCCCCATAGTAAAATTCTAATCTTAGAACAAGGCATGTTGCCCCAAGGCGCAAGTACCAAAAATGCCGGCTTTGCGTGCTTTGGAAGTCTTTCTGAAATTGTCGACGACTTAACTTCTCATTCCGAAGAGGAAGTAATACAACTCATACAAAAACGGTGGCTCGGGCTTCAATTACTGCGCAAGAGACTTGGCGACGAGACAATAGATTTTAAACCTTACGGGGGCTATGAGTTATTTTTGAAATGCAATACCGAGCATTACCAGCAGTGTCTTCTGAAATTGCCTTTTATTAACGAATTGCTGAGACCTCTTTTTAAAAGTGATGTTTTCGTTCAGGAAATTGATCGTTTCGGCTTTCAGGGAACGCAGGAACATTTACTTTTTAATCCGTTTGAAGCCCAGATTGATACCGGAGACATGATGCAGGCATTGCTCCAACAGGCCGTTGCGAAAAATATTTTAATTTTAAACCAACAGACCGTCACTGCGTATGCTGAAAAACAAAATGCAGTAGAAGTTAATATCGAAGATTTTAGTTTTTTTACAAAAAAAATACTGTTTGCCACAAACGGATTTGCTGCACAATTAACAGATGGAGCGGTAAAACCAGCAAGAGCACAGGCTCTCATTACCGAACCAATTGCCAATTTAAAGATTAAAGGAACTTTTCATTTGGACAAGGGCTATTATTATTTTAGGAATATCGGAGATCGAATTTTGCTGGGCGGTGGGAGGAATCTCGATTTTGAAGGCGAATCTACTACCGATTTTGGTCAGACGGAAATTATCCAGAATCGACTCGAGCAATTGTTAAAAGAAGTAATTTTACCTCACACCAATTTTAAAGTTGAACACCGTTGGAGCGGGATTATGGGTTTGGGTTTGAGCAAAAATCCAATTGTTTCTCAGCTGTCTGATCACGTTTACTGTGGTGTAAGATTAGGGGGAATGGGCGTGGCGATCGGGAGTTTAATAGGCAATGAATTGGCCGATTTAATTTAAAAATAAGATGTTTAAAAAAGTTGTCCGTCGCATTTTTAAAGCGATGCTTTGGTTTGTAGGAATTTCAATCTTGTTGGTCTTGCTATTTAAATGGGTTCCTATTCCTTGGACGCCTTTGATGATGACCCGCGCCATCGAAAATAAATTCGAAGGCAAAGACATGATTTGCAGCCACGATTGGGAACCTTTGGAAAACATCTCTACCAATCTTCAAAAGGCGGTCATAGCAAGCGAAGATGCTTATTTCTTACGCCACCACGGCTTCGATTTTAACGCCATTGAAAAAGCAATGAAAAGCAATGAAAAGGGAAAAAAACTAAAAGGCGGCAGTACCATCTCACAGCAAACGGCTAAAAATATTTTTCTGTGGCAGGGGAGAAGTTATCTGCGTAAAGGACTCGAAGCTTATTTTACCGTCCTGATCGAGTTGATTTGGGGGAAAGAACGCATCATGGAAGTCTATCTTAACAGTATCGAAATGGGGGATGGGGTTTACGGTGCCCAAGCGGCTTCAAAATATTGGTACCGCAAGGATGCTGCCGTTTTAACTAAAAAAGACGCTGCCGGCATTGCGGCAATACTTCCTAATCCAAGAAGATTTTCAGCCACCAACTCAACTCCGTACATCAACAGAAGAAAGGCCAGAATTGCAAAACACATGGAGTATGTTGATGCAATAAAATATTAAACATTATTTCTTTCTATTAAAAAAGCGCTTCAAAAAAGCGCTTTTTTATTTTGAATGCAACTGATTTAACGGAACAATGGAATGTACTGTTTCCAATGTTTGTAAATCAATATGGCGTTTAAAATAGAAACAAACAATGCGATCCCAACCCCGGGAATATCCAAAAACAAATGAAAAAGTAAAATATTAATCGATATTGGAGCCAATAATATTAAAGCAAAGGCAACCCACTTCTTCATTAACAACATGCCGCCAATCAAAACTTCTAAAATTCCTACAAACGGAAAAATATATCCGGTTGCTCCTAATGAATTCATAAAATCTCCCGCAGATCCCGTGGGTACAGGGAGCGGAATAAAATGCAAAAACTTGTTACTACCAAAAACAACAAGCATAATTCCAAGTACGATTCTTACAAGTAAAGTAAATTGTGAATTCATAAAATCAAATTTATTGGGTTAGTTAATCGTTAAAAACAATTCTAAAATTAATAAATAATTCGGTAGGTACGCCATAAATTGTTAAAGAAAACGCAAAAATAATCTTAAAAAGTAGTTTTTCGTGGAAAGGCTTAATGATAAATTACTCCCAGTAGTTTTAAATATTTAAATTCAATCCAAACACGATGTTTCTGCCAATGTTTGGAATGCCCTCGTTTTTAAGCCTTGACAAATGTGCAACGTAAGTTTTATTTAAAAGGTTATTGGCATTGAGATTGACATCGACTGCTGTTTTTCCAAACTTTATCTTGCCACCTAAACTCAAATTAAACAGCGTATAACCACTGGTTTTTGTCTCAAAACCACCTACCTGATTTTGATTGAAAGTGCTCGAAACATTTATTGAAGCAAAACCTTCCGAAAGCCATTTGGGAATCTCAAATTCGCCTCTAATCGAATTGTTCCAGTTGTTTGCAGGAATCAATGGCAATGCCTCCCCGTTTTGTCTTCTACCGGTTACGGTTTCAAAACTGCTTTCCAAGTGCAACCAGTCTAAAGGATGTGGATGAATGTGAAGTCCGATTTCGCCGCCATACAACGCTGCATTGTTCTGGATATAATTAAAAACTGCATTATTTGCTCGAATAGCACCACTTGGGGAAGTATAAATGTAATGGTTGATGTGGTTGTAAAATCCATTGACAAAAAATTCAAGATGGCTGTTTTTGTATTCTACATTTAAATCGGTTTGTACGTTTTGCTCCGTTTTTAAATCTCTATTGCCCACTTCATAACGATTGGTTCCTTCGTGAACGCCGTTTGAAGTTAATTCTGCCAAATTGGGCGCCCGAAAGCCCGAAGCCAGATTCAAACGCAGACTCAGTTGGTCTAGCAGATTGGTTTTATAACCGACTGCTGCGTTAAAACTGTTGAATGTTTTCGCAATGGCTTGAAAGGAACCTTCCTCTCCTTGATTTCCTTGGCTTTCACTCGAAATCTTTCGGTTGTCGAAACGCAGTCCCGCTTGGAAGGCATTCGATTTCCATTCGTAATTGGCTGTTCCAAAAATTCCAAAATCATTGGTAAGGGCATCAGGAATTAAATATTCTTCTCCAGAATTTGTATTGGTTTGATGCATGCCCTGTATGCCCACAATACTTTCTATTTTGCCCCATTTCGGAAAATGAAATTTTGCATCATAGTTGAAGGTTTTAAGTTTCATGTGTAAATTAGCAATGGGACTGTTTGCAAATTCACTGCGATCATTGGCGATATAACCCAAATCAACGTCCAGTTTCGCACGCTCAAAAAAGAACACATTGTTGAGGCTCAGTAAATGATTATAAATCCCTTGTTTTGGATAGGTTGTTTCTTTGCTTTGGGATTCTTGCGCAGTACCATTTTCTGGAATTCCCAAATCAAGTTTGTTAAAATTGTATCGCAACACGCTCGAAAAGTTGTCGTTGCTGTACCCCAGGCCTGTTTTAAAATCGGTTTCGTTGTAGCGGGTATTGCTGACGCGATTTCCGTTGGGAATGGCATAATCAGAATGGGTGTTGAAGCTTCCACGAGCGAGAATCTTCCAGTTTTCGGTACTGGTTTTTAATCCGATAGAGGCATTGCTTCCCAAGGTATTTGAGAACACTTTCTGACTGAAATTGGCCTTGAATGTTTTGGAATCGGCAAACTTTTCTGGATTAAAATACAAGACGCCGCCCAAGGCATCAGAGCCATACAATAAAGAAGCGGGTCCTTTAATTACTTCGACACTTTCAATTCCGGAATCATTTAAACCCAAGCCGTGTTCGTCGCCAAACTGTTGGTTTTCTAAACGTACGCCTTGCGAGTAAACCAAAACTCGATTGCCGCTCAGACCACGAATGACGGGTTTTCCTATAGAGGTACCGGTGGAAACCTGCGAAACGCCCGGAATGGTCGCCAAACCTTCAATTAAAGTAGCAGTGCCTTTCTGCTGTAAAGATTTTATAGTTTCGTGTTCTACCTTCATTACATTTTGGGATTGTAATTTGTTGAAAGCGGTAGAAACAATTACTTCGTCCATTTGGAAAGTAGCTTCTTCTAGCACAATGTCTAAGGTATTTTCTTTTTGTTCAAGATCAATCGTTTTGTTTTGAGTTGCAAAACCGACATATACATAAGTCAGTTTAATAGCGCCGTTGGGCAGGTTGTTTAAAATGTACTTGCCGTTTCCATCGGTGGCAGTCCCTTTATGTAATTCAGGAAGATATATAGAAACGCCTTTAATGGGTTGTTTTTGGGTATCGGTTAACTGCCCTGAAATTTTGTTTTGAGCAAAAGCCACACCCGAATACCCTAAAATTAGGATCATGAGTAGTTTTTTCATAAGAAATATTTTAATGTTAAATAATAAACTCTTACCTCTTCAGTCGAAAAAGCAGAAGGAATTCAATTTAAACAATAAAATATGGGGGACCTCGAAGCGAATAGCAACTTCCTGAAAAAGAATCTGGCGTTTTAGTAGTAGTGAAAAAATAAGGAACCGCCGAAAAGGCAAAATCAAACTGATAGCAGTATGGAGTGGGAAAGGTAAAATGCGCAATAGTAAATTCGCAAACAAAACAATGATCAAAACTATGGTGTTGGTGTGTAATTTCTGATGTATTGCCAAGGTGTATGTGGTGGCAATGCTTTTCAGAATATATTTTCGCCAAATGTTCAAATGAATGCAAGGATTGTAGCATCATTGAAAACAACACTGCAATGACTAATACCAAATTGACGATGGCGAATTTCTTTTTCATGGCAAACAAATGTAGCAAAGACAACAGGTAGTTCCGTTTGATTTAACAAAATTTAAGCGATATCTCTAAAGACAGAATTTTCAGATGTCATTATTACACCAGCGCATGCGAAACCAAATACTCCGCAATTTGAACGGTATTTGTTGCAGCACCTTTGCGCAAATTGTCAGCTACAATCCACATATTTAATGTATTAGACTGGCTTTCGTCACGGCGAATTCTGCCCACAAAAACATCATCTTTTCCTTGGGCATACATCGGCATAGGATAAGTATAAGTATCGTTGTTGTCTTGAACGACCACACCTAAAGTATGGTGTAGGATGTTCCTAATTTCATTGACGTCAAAATCATTTAAAAATTCCACATTTACTGCTTCGCTATGACCGCCAACAATCGGAACACGAACCGCTGTTGCGCTAACGGCTATAGTGTTATCAGCCAGTATCTTTTGAGTCTCCCGCACAAGTTTCATTTCTTCTTTGGTGTAACCATTTTCTTCAAAACTGTCACATTGCGGAATGGCATTGCGGTGAATCGGATATTTATAGGCCATTTCTCCTTTAATTCCGGCATACTCATTTTCGAGCTGCTGTACTGCTTTAACGCCAGTACCTGTGATGGATTGGTAGGTAGAAACAATAACGCGTTTAATCTTGTATTTTTTGTGCAACGGCGCCAAAACCATGACCATCTGAATCGTAGAACAGTTGGGATTGGCAATAATTTTATCGGCACTTGTTAGGGTCTCGGCATTAATTTCGGGAACAATTAATTTTTTGGTTGGATCCATTCTCCAAGCCGAAGAATTGTCAATTACTGTTGTGCCAGCCGCCGCGAATTTCGGAGCCCATTCCAACGACGTGTCTCCCCCGGCAGAAAACAAAGCAATATCGGCTTTCATATCCACAGCAGTCTGCATACCGACCACTTTGTAATTTTTTCCTTTAAATGTAATTTCTTTACCAACCGATTTTTCTGAAGCTACCGGAATCAATTCTGTTAGCGGAAAATTTCTTTCGGATAAAACCTGAAGCATCACTTCTCCGACCATTCCGGTGGCACCTACAACAGCAACTCTCATGTCTTTTTTCTTTAAGATCGTTTATTTTTGAAGTACAAAAGTAGCCAGAAATTTGATTGTTTCTAAATTTTTTAAAAAAGAAAAACCATCCTGTTAAAGATGGTTTAGGTTAGAATACGTAATGTAGCGGTATTATTTTTTCAACAAATCTCTAATTTGAGTCAGCAATTCTTCTTGAGTCGGGCCAGAAACTACGACGACAACTTCCTCTTTCTTTTTCATTTTTTCAGCTGCTCGCAAAACAGCGAATACAAATAAGGCAATGATGATGAAATTAATAATGGCTTGAACCAAGTTGCCGTAAGTGATGACACTAGCTCCAGCTGCTTTTGCTGCAGCTAAATTTTCATAATTTTGTCCGTTGAGCGAAGTAAATTTCTGCGTAAAATCTATTCCTCCAGTTAGTAAGCCAACAACTGGCATAATGACATCATCAACCGCGGAGCCGATAATTTTACCAAAAGCACTTCCAATAACAACTGCCGTCGCTAAAGTTAATACATCTCCTTTCATTAAAGAAGCTCTAAAATCTGCAAAAAATCCCATAAGTGTTCGGTTTTATTAGTTTGTTTGTTTTACGAATTTAGTTAAAAAATTAACATCATGTCAACTGCTCCAATTTTTTATTCTCTATAAAACATTCTTTTGACCCTCTGGGAAATGCTGGTCAATATTTCGTACGGAATGGTTTGCAATTGTTCGGCCATGTAAACCACTGTAGGACTTTCACCAAAAACAATTACTGCATCACCTTCTTTACAGGAAATCTCAGTAACATCAACCATCAGCATGTCCATACAAACGCTTCCTAAAATGAAAGCTTTAGCATGATTTATTGTGACAAATCCAACGCCATTGCCCCAATGTCTTGAAATGCCATCGGCATAGCCAATCGGAATCGTAGCTACCACTGTGGTTTTTTTTGCAATAAATCGCCTGCCATAGCCGACACTTTCTCCGGCATCAATCTTTCGAATTTGGGAAATGATCGATTTTAGCGTACCCACATTTTCAAGCTGCGGTTGCTCATCAGGGTTGTTAGAAATTCCGTAAAGTCCAATTCCAAGCCGAACCATGTCGTACTGCGCTTTTGGAAAATTGCTGATTCCCGAAGTATTCAGCAAATGTCGAATGGGTTCAATGTTGAGGTCACGCATTAATTTTGAGGATAATTTTTCAAACAAATTGATTTGAGAAATCGTGAAGTCATGGTGCTGTAAATTATCGCTCGTGGCCAAGTGTGACAAAATACTTTTTACCACGACCGATTTGCTGTCTTTTAAGATCGAGATCAGTTCGTCGAGATTTTCCTCCTCAAATCCCAAACGGTGCATGCCGGTATCAAGTTTAATATGAATAGGAAAATTTGTAAGCTTTTTTTGAACAGCAATTTTAAGAAAGGCACGCAATCCCTTTAAACTGTAAATTTCAGGTTCGAGTTGGTGCTGAATAATGGCAGAAAAACTTGTGGTTTCGGGATTTAAAACCATAATAGGCAACTGAATGCCATCGTTTTTCAGGGAAATACCTTCATCTGCAAAAGCCACGCCCAGATAGTCGACATTATGATGTTCGAGCAATTTGGCAATTTCAAATCCACCATTTCCATAGCCAAAAGCTTTGACCATGACCATCATTTTAGTTTTTTTCTTGAGTTTTGATTTGTAGAAATTGAGATTGTGACTGATGGCATTGAGGTTGATTTCCAAAACCGTTTCATGCGTTTTTTCTTCCAGCGCAGCTACAATTTTTTCAAAGTGAAAAGTTCGCGCTCCTTTGATTAGGATGGTTTCTGTGCCAAAAGACAATTGATCAAAATGGCTTAGAAAATCCTCAGTATCTTTAAAGGTAAGGCAGTTTAAAAATTTTGTTTTAAACTGCGAAATTGTTTCGCCAATGCCTATAACCCTTGCTATTTTATTTGAAATAATCAATTGGGATACTTTTGAATACAATTCCTCATTGGAGAGTCCGCTTTGAAAGATATCCGACAGAATTACCGTTTTTTTCTTGTACAATTTTTGGCTTTCTAAAAAATCCAACGCGATTTTTAACGACTGGAAATCCGAGCTATAACTGTCGTCAATCAAGGTGGTGTGGTTGATTCCGTTTTTAACTTTGAGGCGCATTTCAACGGGAAATAATAATTCCATTCGACTCTCAATTGTTTGGTAATCGTAGCCAAAATAGAGCAACACCATCATGCATTGAATGGCGTTTTCTATCGCCGCATCATCTTGAAAAGGAATTTTGATGTCGAAATGATCATTTTTCTGCCGGACTTTTAAAATGGTTTTGTCAAGAATTGATTTTTTAACAATGAATACATCGGCACTCTCGTCTTTACAACTCCAAGAAAAGGATTTGACTCCAGGGTTAAGAAATGCGGCTACAGTTTTGTTTTTGTTGTAAATTAAAACTTTCGCGTTTTGAAAGAGCAGCACTTTCTGTTTTATTTTTTCTCCGATATTGGCAAAACCTTCGTCGTGAGCCGAGCCAATGTTGGTCAAAATTCCAATTGTAGGTTTGATGATAGTTTCGAGTTTTTCCATCTCATTGATCGTCGAAATACCGGCTTCAAAAATGCCCAAATTGTGTTTTTCATTGATTGCCAAAACAGATAATGGCACACCTACTTGTGAATTGTAGCTTTTAGGGCTTCGGATAATATTGTAATCAGGGCTTAGCAAGAAATTGAGCCATTCCTTGACAATAGTTTTTCCGTTGCTTCCAGTAATTCCGATAATCGGGAAGTCAAAAAGATTGCGGTGATAGGCGGCAAATTGTTGCAAACTGTCTAACGTATTTTTCACCACCAAAAAATTGGCTTTTGGTTCTAAACCAATGGGAATGTGGTCCACTACAAAGTTGGAGACGCCTTTGGCAATAAGCTCTTCAATGTAAAAATGAGCGTCGTTATTGGGGCCAACAAGCGTAAAAAATAAAGTTTGCGCTCCGTTTTGCAATGAACGGCTGTCGATAGATATGTTTTCGATCAGTACGTTCGGATGGTTCCCTAGCCATTTGGCATGAAGCATCGGAACAATATTTTTTACAGATAAAATCAAAACGGTTATTGAATTTTAGTTTTGGCTTTGTCCAGATCGTGTTGTTCTTGATTTTTACGCATCGCATGAAAATAAGCGGCGCGGCTTAAAGGTTCGTATTCTTCTGTTTCTCCGAGCAACACCAAATTATCGCTGTCGGCTTTTCTGAAACTATAATTCGCTAGATTTCCGGTTCGCGTGCACACGGCATGCACCTTGGTAACATATTCTGCCGTTGCCATCAGTGCGGGCATGGGGCCGAAAGGATTTCCTTTAAAATCCATATCGAGTCCCGCAACAATGACACGGATGCCCGAATTGGCCAAATCATTGCAGATTTTTACAATTTCATCATCAAAAAACTGTGCCTCATCAATACCCACGACATCACATCCTTGGGCCAGAATCGCAATATTGGCGGCGGCAGGAACGGGAGTAGAACGAATTTCATTGCTGTCATGCGAAACGACCATCTCATCGTGGTAACGCGTGTCGATGGCTGGCTTAAAAATTTCCACCTTTTGTTTGGCAAATTGTGCTCTTCGAAGACGGCGGATCAGTTCTTCGGTTTTTCCCGAAAACATTGAACCGCAAATGACTTCAATCCAACCAAATTGTTCTTTATGATTTACAGTATTTTCGAGAAACATTTTGTAATTTTCTGCCTTAAAAAGGATTAGTTTTTTTTACTTTGTAGCACAATCAAACCAACATAAAAATTAGCTACTTTTACGTCGATGTCAAAAGTAGAAAATTTTTATTAAAGGTTACTTCTTCCTGATGCCAAATAAAGTTAGGGAAAGTAATTTAGTAAAAAACATATGCCTTAGTCACTTTAATAGTAAAGTTATGAAAAAAAAGTTGGAAGCCGAATTGATCAGTATTGCGCATCGGATTTTAAAGCTTAAAAACAAGTCAGAATTGGTTCAACTGCATTTGGAAACCCAAAAATTATATGAAAAGCTTTCGGTATTGCGCTTCGTCGAAGAGAATTTTGGCGACGTAAAACCAACTATTGGGCTCGCTGAGATAGAAGAAAAACTGACCTCAATTGAAAGCCTGCAAACCACCGTAACCCCCGCTGACTCGGTTGCAGACGAACACTCAACAAATGCTGCAGCGACGATGCCCGAAATCGTGATCCCAGTAAGTAAAGAAACGCAACCCGACGAAAATCATTCTCCGACAGTTGAAAATAAAACTCCTGCAGCGGAGACAGAAAATGAACTTGTTGAAGAAGTGTCGGAAGAAACTGCACAAGAGGACGCAGACTCAAGCCCTGCTGAAGGCAACGAGCAAGACGCAGCAAAAGAAATGGCGGCAAGTGAGATTGAAATAGAAAGTCCGCAGTTAAAAGTTACCGACACCTCGTTTTTTAAACCCGCTTTTGAATTGAGTTTTGACGCAAAATCCGAAGAAGCACCATCAGAATTCAAGGAAGATGCCAAAGATGAATTTAAAAGTGCCAATACGCAAATTACTTTCGAAGACATTTTGGGATCTAGTTATGTCGACCCCGTTTTTGTCAAACCCGAAGATTTGAAAAAAGAGTACGACGCCAGACAATCCGACAACGTGATTCCAATTGGCAGAAGTTTTTCAGACAATGCCCCTGTTATTTCTATCAACAAAGCGGATCCTGATTTTCGTTCAGTTTCTTTAAATGAAAGACTGTCAAAAGGGATTACCATCGGGCTTAACGATCGCGTGGCGTTTATGAAGCACCTTTTTGCCAACAGTAGCGAAGATTACAACCGCGTTTTATCTCAGTTGATTACTTTTGACACGTTTGCCGAAGCCCAATCCTTTATCGACAATATGGTCAAACCCGATTACAACAATTGGGATGGGAAAGACGATTATGCTGAACGGTTTATGGAAATTGTAGAGAAGAAATTTTCGTAAATCGCCTGTAAATGTCCAAATTATATATCGTTCCCACGCCGATTGGCAATCTCGAAGACATGACGTTGCGTGCGATCAGAATTCTTAAAGAAGTCGATTTGATTCTGGCCGAAGATACTAGAACGAGTGCGAAACTTTTAAAGCATTTTGAAATTGGTACACATATGCACAGCCACCACATGCACAATGAGCATAAAACCATCGAGAATTTAATTTCGCGTTTAAAAGCAGGAGAAACTATTGCTTTAATTTCTGATGCAGGTACGCCCGCGATTTCCGATCCAGGATTTTTATTGACGAGAGCTTGTGTAGAAAATGATATTGAAGTGGAATGCTTGCCCGGTGCTACAGCTTTTGTACCGGCTTTGGTCAACAGTGGTCTGCCCAATGATAAATTTGTCTTTGAAGGATTTTTACCAGAAAAAAAAGGCAGACAAACCCGTTACTTGGCACTTGCAGAAGAAACAAGAACCATGATTTTATATGTTTCGCCGCACAAATTGGTTAAAACTTTGGCAGAATTCATGACCTATTTTGGCGAAGATCGGCCGATTTGTGTTTCAAGAGAATTGTCCAAATTACACGAAGAAAATATACGCGGCACCGTTAAAGCGGTCTTGACCCATTTTGAAAACAAACCACCCAAAGGAGAAATCGTAGTGGTCGTTGGCGGAAAAATGGTCACAAAGGAAAAAATCGTAAGAGATTCGATTTAAACTCGTTGCAAGGACGAAAAATTTATTTTAATCCACTTCCAAATCCACAAACGAAAACGAATTTCCGCTAAACAATCCTTGGTCTGACAGTTTTAAATTTGGAATTACCAGCAACGCCATGAATGACAATGTCATAAATGGTGCTTTGAGCTGACTGCCCAATTCCTTAGCCATCGCATCAATTTCCTGGTATAATTTTCCGGTTTCCCAACCATCTTTGTCGCTCATAATGCCGGCCACAGGTAGCGATAGCGATTTATTGACCGCACCACTCACCGCACAAATTCCACCCTTATTTTTGACGATGAGGTTGACTGCCGTGCAAATTTCTTCGTCTGATGTGCCCACCGCAACAATGTTATGGCAGTCATGGGCCACAGAACTCGCAATGGCGCCTTGTTTTAACCCAAAATTTTTGATAAAAGCAATTGCGGGTTTGGTATTTTGATAGCGGTTGACGACTGCCATTTTTAAAAGGTCCTGTTGCGTGTCGGATACGATTTTTCCGTTTTCAATCAAAGGCGCGACGTGAATCTCGCCGGTAATCAATTGGCCTTCGAGTGCTTCAATTACTCTTATTTTAGACCCTGAGCCATTTATTTCAAAGTCAGTGGCGCGCTTGGCCGATACGTTAAAGTTATTGGGCGTTTCAAAAGCAACCGTTTGCAGGAATGACTTTCCGTTTTCTGCTACCAATTCGCCATCTATATAAGTTTGGAGCACTTTAAAATCGATTAAATCTTTTACAACAATAAAATCGGCCGCATCATTTTCTTTTAACAATCCTACCTTGAGATTATAATGCGCAACAGGATTGACGCAAGCCACTTGCAGGATTTTAAAGATATCGATTCCTTTGGCGGCTGCTCTAGCGCAAAGCAAATTAATATGTCCCAAGATTAAATCGTCGGGATGTTTGTCATCAGAGCAAAACATCATGTTGTGGTAATGTTCGGGCAGCAAATCGATCAAGGCATCAAAATTTTTGGCAGCGCTGCCTTCACGAATCAGAACTTTCATACCAAGACTCAGTTTTTCCTGCGCCTCTTCTAAAGTAAAACACTCATGATCGGTAGAAATTCCAGCCTCAATATACTTTCGTATCGCTTCTCCGCGCAATCCGGGAGCATGTCCATCTACGGGCTTGTCAAAATGGTTTGCCCAGAAAATTTTCTTCAATACTGTTTCCTGTTCGGATAAAACAGCTGGATAATTCATCATTTCGGCGAGGTAATAGATGTCGTCAGAAGCAAGTAATTCTTTAATGTCATCAGAATCGATTCGTGCTCCGGCCGTTTCAAATTCTGTTGCGGGGACGCAAGAAGGCGCACCAAAGTGAAATTTCAAAGGTACTTTTTTGCTATTTTCGATCATGTAGTAAACACCGGCTTTTCCGAGTACGTTTGCAATTTCATGAGGATCCGAAATGGTGGCCACCGTTCCGTGAAGCACCGCTATTTTTGCAAATTCTGAAGGAACGAGCATTGAGCTTTCGATATGAATGTGCGCATCTATAAAGCCAGGAATTATGTAGTGCCCAACGGCATGTTCTTTTTCAACTATGGAAACAATTTTGCTGTTTTCGATCGTGATTTCACTCGAATAAATGCGGCGATTTGGGATATCTACCAATTGTCCTAAAATCTTCATAAGCGGTTAATTTTAAAATGACAAGAAACGATTTTTTTCCGGATTGGGTCAATAGCATTTTAAATTTTTTATAGTAAATTTGAATGTTATTTTATTTTTATACACCATACAAATCTTTATTTATGCGCTGGAATCTTAAACCCAATCCCGACCCACAAAAGGCGAAGCAACTAGCCGAGGCCCTAAAAGTGGACGTTTTTATTGCTCAATTGCTCGTGCAACGCGGCATCACAACTTTTGAACAGGCCCGACAGTTTTTCCGACCCAGTTTGGATGACTTACACAATCCGTTTCTGATGAAAGATATGGATAAAGCGGTAGCACGTATTGAAAAAGCTATCGAAAATAAAGAAAATATTCTAGTCTTTGGAGACTATGATGTAGATGGAACCACCGCGGTTTCCTTGGTGTCCTCATATCTAAAAACACTTCATCCTAACATTGCCACGTATATTCCAGATCGTTATGAGGAAGGCTATGGCATTTCTTTTATGGGCATTGACTTTGCCGAAGACAATGATTTTTCACTCATTATTGCGTTGGATTGTGGGATCAAGTCGATAGACCATATCGACTATGCCAAAGCCAAAAATATTGACTTTATTATTTGCGACCACCACCGACCAGGCGAATGCTTGCCTAATGCTGTCGCCATTTTAGATCCAAAACGAAACGATTGTCACTATCCTTATGATGAACTTTGCGGTTGCGGAATCGGATTTAAACTCATTCAGGCTTTGGGAGTGAAAAGACACCAAACGATTGAAGATTTCATTCCATACCTGGATTTAGTTGCCACGGCAATTGCGGCAGACATTGTTCCGATGACCGGCGAGAACCGCATACTGGCGCACTTCGGATTACAGGTTATCAATTCGCAGCCGCGACCCGGAATCAAGGCTTTAATTCATCAAATTAAAAAGAAAACTTTAGATATTACCGATGTGGTTTTTGTTATCGCGCCCCGAATTAATGCAGCGGGAAGAATCAAACATGGCCAACATGCAGTTACGTTACTTACAGAATTTGATTTTGAACAAGCCAAGCTATTTGCCGCGGAAATCGAAAAATACAATGCAGACCGTAAGGATTTAGATAAAAAAATCACCAAAGAAGCACTTCAACAAATTGAAGACAGTCAGGAGCAGGAACATTTTACGACAGTAGTTTTTCAACAGGACTGGCACAAAGGAGTGATCGGGATTGTGGCGTCAAGATTGATCGAAACCTATTATCGACCCACTGTAGTTTTTACCAAAAGTGGCGAAAAATATGCCGCTTCTGCGCGTTCGGTTAAAGGATTTGACGTCTACAATGCGCTCGAAGACTGCGCAGAACATTTGGAGCAGTTTGGCGGTCATATGTATGCTGCGGGAATGACACTGACTTCAGAAAACTATTTCAAATTTAAGAATGCATTTGAGAAAGTAGTTCGTGAAACCATCCATCCCGATATGCTCACGCCAGAAATTGCTATAGATGCCGAAATCAATTTTTCGGACATTACACCCAGATTAATACGGATTTTAAAACAATTTGAACCTTTTGGCCCGGAAAACATGACACCGGTTTTTTTGTCAAAAAAAGTACACGATACCGGTTACGCAAAAAAAATTGGCTCTGATCAAACTCATTTAAAATTGCAACTCAAGCAATCGCTTACGGAAAATCTTTCGGCTATCGGATTTGGATTGAGTCATAAAATTGATCTGACCACGCATCAAAAAAGATTTGATGTTTTGTATTGCATTGATGAAAATGAATGGAATGACGCAATAGCCATCCAGTTGCGACTGAAGGACATTCGGTAAAGTTACTCGAATTTCTTTAGTTCAAAATGTACTCCATCAAAAACGCCGTATGTAAAATAACCAATCCAATCACCCAGATTAATATATTCAGAATTTTCGCCAACGCTAATTTTCATGGGTAAATGCCGGTGTCCGAAAATGAGATAGTGGTAGTGTTTGGTTTCGAGTTTTCTTTTGGCGTACTGAACCAGCCATTCGTTTTCTTCGCCGAGGAATTTTACGTCGGAGTCACCTGAGATCAATTTGTTTTTAACCGAAAGATATTGTGCCAGTTTTACACCAATGTCGGGATGCAACCAACGAAATAGGTTTTTAGAAAATGAGTGGGTGAATACTTTCTTCATGCGCTTGTAGCCTTTGTCGCCTGGTCCTTTTCCGTCACCGTGCCCGATAAGAAAAGTTTTGTTTCCAAAAGTATATTCCTGATTGTCGTGATATACCGGAATATTTAGTTCTTTCTGAAAATAATCGTCCATCCACAAATCGTGGTTGCCCACAAAAAAATAAATCGGAATTCCACTGTCTCTTATTTCTGCCAATTTGCCTAACACCCGAATAAAACCTTTCGGAACTACCATCTTATACTCAAACCAAAAGTCGAACAAATCGCCCAACAAAAAGATGGCTCCTGCATCATGCTTAATCCCGTCAAGCCAGGCGACAAATTTTTGTTCACGTGGAAAACTCAATTCGGCTGTCGGTGCTCCAAAATGCTGGTCGGATGCGAAATATATTTTTTTATTGTCGGCTAATGGCATAGGCTAATTTAGTAGTTTTTAATTATAAATTGTCACTTGCGTACCATTCTGCAAAAGAAGTTTCGGTTTCCTGCAATTTTAAAGAATGCAATTTAATGTCTTTTGCGAGTCGGCTTTTTATTTTTTCTGCAAAATCGGTTACCATATTTTCACTCGTTGGCTGATAATTTACCAAAATTACGTGATGGCCGCGCTGTTTTAGCTCGTTGGCCAATTCTAAGTGGGGTGTGGTTTCGTTAAAAACGGTGGCGTGGTCAAACAAATCGACAATTTCTTCTTTTACAATTTTTTTGAGGTCGGAAAAATCGATGACCATTCCAAACTTGACATTGTTTCGGTCTGCAATTGGTGTTCCTATCACTGTTACCGACAATTTGTAGCTGTGGCCATGTACGTTTTTGCATTTTCCGTCATAGCCGTACAACGCATGACCGGTTTCGAAACTAAACTGTTTGGTAATTCTGATGTGGCTCATGGCTATAAATTTGTACGCAAATTTAGTAAATAACGACGATTCAATCCTGAAATTTATTTTTTGCTTTTTTTAAAACGAAAAAAATGTATATTTGCCATCGCATTTGGGGGATTAGCTCACTTGGCTAGAGCGCTTGCCTGGCAGGCAAGAGGTAACCGGTTCGAATCCGGTATTCTCCACACATAAAAACCGTAACACGCGTAGTGCGTTTGTTGCGGTTTTTAATTTTCTGATATACTTAATATTGGGATCATGATTTCAGAATGGCATTCCTATTTTAAAAATAAGCTCTTAACTGGACACTTCCGGTATGAATCGTTTTGCTGGTTTCACTTTTTCGACCTTGGTAATTTAAATTGACATCAAGATACTGCGTCAGATTTTTTTGAATGAGCAGTCTCCAGGTCATATTTTGTCCGGGCTGTAAACCCTCCAACATCTGAAAGGCGACTGGCGATAATGCATTGCCATTGAATTTGTTTTCATACAAGGAAAACTCGCCATTCATGGTCAACTTTTTTTGAGTCGCATAATTAAACGAAGTCCCTACCCGAGTTTGTTTTAAAGTTTCTCGGTCGCCAATCGTATTTGCTTTGTTTTGAAATTCATAAAACACATCCAAACTGGCATTTTGAGAAAATAAGTAAGAAATCTTTGGTGCCAATTGATAAATTCCGATGGTATAATTTCGCGGGGCAAAATTTCCAGCTGTTGGTGTTGCAATCTTATTTTTTAAGCTGCTTTGCGATAATACAGTTTTCCCGGACAAAGCAAACAACCAATTTTTTCTATATAAATGGGCATATTGCAACTGATGAGAACGGTTAGTGTTTTGTTGTGACCCTATCGAAAGCAAGTTTTCAGCCCGACTGTTCAAATAGGTATACGTGACCGAATGATTTTGTTTGCCGCGATTGTAAAAAAGGCTGTTGCGAATACTGGTGTTCAATCCCAGAAGGTTTTCTTCCGAAGTATTAAACGGATTTAAATCGAAATTGCTTCCATCCCGCTTAATTTTTCGTTCAATCAAATACGAAGTTTGGTTGTAGAAATAAGACAGTAATTTTTTAAAACCAATTGTATTTTGCCACACATTTGGATTTAACGTTACTGACTCGGAGAATTTATTTTGATGGGTTTTAATAAAAATCTGGTTGGGCAAGAATACTTTGATATATAGGCCTTGATCTGCGAAAGGAGCAACTTCAAACTCTTGCAATTCTTTAATTCCGTTACCGTTATAGTCATTCCACGTATAGAGGCCCTGGCCAGGATCGACTTGCAAATAGGTAAATTCTTGTTGCGCAATCGTTCCAGAAGTGGTTTCGTAGGCGGTTGTCGTTTGAATCAATTGGTCAAAAAAGCGATCGTTGTATAAAATCCGAGAATTCAGCGATGGCTCATTGCCACGAATCGGGTCTACAAATTTAAGATTTCGGTAATTCACAAAAACCGACAAATCACTTTTCTCGTTCTGTATCAGTTTTGATTTAATATAATAAGATTGCGACGTATTAACGCGCTTGAGTAAACTGTTTTGCAAACTATCGTTGCTGCGCCGCAGGTATCCCAATTCTACAAAAACTTTGGTGCTGTCACCACGACCAACAAAGGCACCGTATTCAAAAAAGCGTTGGGTCAAAGCAGATAACAAACCAGTATCATTAATTTTCTCTTGATTGTCTTCGAGCCGTAATGCCCCGCCAACCCAATTTTTGTTGAAATGATACCGAGCCTGAGATTGGCTGCGGATAAATTTCGAGTTTGCGATTGTACCATTGCTTTTCATCATACTGCTCTGGTTTTGAATGCTCCATCTTTCAAGTTTGAACAAACTGTTAATAATGTGTCGGTTTCCCGAAAAACTACGGGTGAAATTAAGATTTTCAAACTGATAGGTGAATACTCCTTTTTTCGGCAAATTAAAATGAACACCTGAAACCAAGTAACTCTGGTTTCCCGGTGTCGTGCTGAGGTTCCAGTCGCGGTCAAATTCAATATTAAAAAGCCGTTCAATCGTGCGGAATTCCTTCTGTACATATTGGAAGTTAGCAAAGCCATCCACTTCCCATTTTCCGGTGTAAAGTCGTTGCTTTACATTAATTTTTCCAGCAATCCCTTGATTGTCGTTGTCGCTGATCGGAGAAAATAAATTCTGATCATTGTTGCTGATACCCAATTCAAAATCAATTCCTGTTTTTTCGGAAGGATTGTATTTACCCAAAACCGTTGCAATCTGAATTTTTGTAGGAGGAACCAATCTCGTAATGGGTTCATAGTTTCCTTTTTTTATATTGTCAACCGGTGAGACATATTCGTAAATTTTTCCGATAGCGCCCGAATTGGATAAAACGTAGTTTCCCTGACCATTGCCCACCAAACTAAATTTGACATTGTATAGAACATCCGCAGCATTATTTGAGTATTCAAAAACTTCAACGAAATTGATCAGAGCCTTTTTATACAACACTTTATTTTCAGAGTAGGTGTCAATGTAAGCAGAAGGCGCGGTCATTAAGGCTTGGTCGTCTCCTGCATTGGCTAATATGAGGGCTTGTTCAGAAGATAAATTTTGCTGTAAAGGCTGGTTCTTGACGTCATTTTCAGAGTAAACATAAGCACCCATGCTCCATTTCTCGCGTTCGTGGGTCGCGCCAAAATAGGTCACGAACCGCGTATAATTCCGATCAGAAAACTGGTATTCGATATTGATTCGCATTTCAGAAGTGATTGGAAAAAGAGAAGTAAAAACAATTTCTCCTGCGTTGTAATCGATAACATAATCGTTGTTTTCGCCTCGTTTTAATAAAATCCCATTGACATAAACGCGTTCTGAACCTGAAATGACCAGAATAAATAATTCGCCATTCGAACCCCGCAATTTGTACGGACCTTGATTGCCTTCCTGACCAATGAAACTGCTTTTGGCATATTGCCCACGAACCAAGGCGGCCGAGGCAAAAACATTGGTTTTGTTTCCATCAGTTCCGAAATTGAAATTTGTCGATAGGCCTTGTACTTTTTTGTTGAAATTTAAAAAGCGTGATTTTCGATTTTCCAGAAACAAATCTCCCGCGCGGATGTTCCATTTGTCGCTGAAAAGTTCAATGAAAATTTGGTCGAACTCGTCGAGCTTTTGAGAGTATCCGCCCTCTTGTAACGGAATATTGCTGTCTTGTATCGAAGCGCGCAAACTGACTTTGTCCGAAATTTTGCCCGTAATCTGCAAATCAAGATTTGAGTTCACCACCGCATTCTGGTTGTTGCCAATTGTAACGCCGCGAGTGATGCTTCCAGAAGTATTGAGTCCGTCAAACGGTACAAATTTTTTAAGTGGCTCTCGTGAAACCCGATACAAATTAGATTGTCCTGCTTCGCTGCTAATTACACGGCTATCATCGTAAATGCTGTATTGTTTGGTTAAATATTCCGGGAACTTTAAAAACCGAACCGTCAACGAATCTGAGTTGAAGTTGTAATTGGGTTTGAAGACCAACATTCCCTTTTGAAAATCCATTTTATAAAAAGCCGTATCTATCGGTTCTAATTTGGCGTCGAGTAACTTAAAAAAAGCAGAATTGACGCTAGCCGAATCAATCCGGATGGTATCGCGCGTGGCTAGAATCTTTTTGGTTTTATACGACGTAACAATTTCTTGGGCCTGAAGTCCTGAAAAACAGCCGATCAGCAGCCAAAAAAATAATTTTTTCAACATATTATGATATAACGCCGTTTTGATTTGAAAATTGGAAATAATAAGAAAGGGGCGAAAAAAAATAAATATTAAAAATCAATTCGGGTCTTTGGTCACAATTTGCATCGTTTCCCGACTCACTTGTTTGAGCATCACCACTTTGTTTTCTTCCACCATTTGCGCTGCTTTTTCATTGAAATGCCGAATTGTGTACAACGAAACATTTTCATTGTAAAACACCTTAAATTTTTTCGAGAGAATTGTTTTCAATTCATTAAAATTCCCAAATTTATCTTCAATACATACCGAAAAGCTAATAGCTGAATTCTGGATCAGGCTGACTTTCATTTTGTATTGGTGCAACAAAGCAAAAATCTCACTGATATTTTCTTCCATGATAAAGGAGAAGTCAATCGAAGAAAGCGAAATCAAAAGCTGGTTTTTTTTGACAATAAAACAGGGCAATTGCGGTTCAAGGTCAGCGCCTTTGGAAACACTCGTGCCGGGTAGCAGCGGATTTAAAAAAGATTTCACATACAATGGAATTTCTTTTTTCTGGAGCGGTTGTAAGGTTTTTGGATGAATTACACTGGCACCATAAAAGGCGAGTTCGATGGCTTCGCGATACGAAATCTGGTGGAGCAAGCTTGCATTTTTAAAATACCTGGGATCGGCATTCATCACGCCGGGAACATCTTTCCAAATCGTTACGCTTTCGGCATTAAGACAATAAGCAAAAATCGCAGCCGTGTAGTCGGAGCCTTCACGGCCCAATGTGGTGGTAAAATTATTCGGATCAGAGCCTAAAAATCCCTGAGTGATGTTTAATACTTTTTTCTTGACGTTTTTGGTGATATTTTGCTGAGTCAGAGTCCAATTTACTTCCGCATCACGGTAAGTGGAATCGGTTTTAATAAAGTTCCGCACGTCTATCCACTGTGTATTAATGCCCATAAAATTAAAGTAGTGCGAGAGAATGGTCGTCGAAATCAGTTCTCCAAAACCCACGACTTGATCGTAAACGAAATTATAATTTGGCGACTTGTTGTGCTGTAAAAAATATTCTAAGTCCGCAAATAAACCATTTACAACATCAAAGACCGAATTTTTATGATCGTCAAACAAATCCATCAAAATCTGATTGTGGTATTTTTTGACTTCTTGCACTGATGACTGTAAAGCCGCCGATTTTTCGAAATAATCTTTGATCACCACTTCCAAAGCGTTGGTTGTTTTTCCCATTGCCGAAACGACCAACAATAAATCGTCATGCCCCACTTGTTGCAAAAGACCATGTACATTTTTAATGCTTGTCGCGTCTTTCACCGAAGCACCACCAAACTTAAATATTCTCATTGTAATTTGGTTAAAAAATTATCAATTCCGTTTCGATCCATTTGGGCCACGAGCCAATCTTTCAAAACTACCGCACCCGATTTTTCATAGAAATCAAGCGCGGGCGTGTTCCAGTCCAAGACATTCCATTCCACTCTGCGAACGCCGTCTTTTTTTCCCTGCTTCATGATTTCGGTGTAAAGGGCAAAGCCCAATCCCGAGCCGCGCATTTTTTCTGTTACAATTAAGTCTTCCAGATGAATGGTGCGGCCTTTCCAAGTTGAATAACGATAATAATATAACGCCATGCCCACAATGTCACCATCAACTTCTGCGACGAAAGTATAAAACAAGGGCAACGATTCAAAGCCATCGCGCTCTAAATCGGCAACGGTAACCACGACTGCATTAGGTTCGTTTTCAAACTTGGCAAGTTCTTGAATCAGTTTTAAAACCGCAGACATGTCTTCTTTTTTACCTTTTCTAATATTCATTTTTTTAAGGAGCTAATTCCAGCTTTCTGTTGCAATTCCCTCTAAAAACGTTTCAATTAAAATTTATTTTGTTGAACTCGGGAGATTTTCACTGCAATCTGGGCTAGGTTGTTGTTGTTAAAAAAACAAATATACAAATCCGATAAACTATCCTGTAAAATTCCATTCAATTTCCTAAAAAAAGCGATATTTGCAGCCTAACTACAACGATTTCGTCATGGAAGAGCGCAACAAGACTTTAGGAGAATTTATTATTGAAAACCAAAACGCCTTTCAATATTCGTCAGGCGAATTATCCCGAATTATCAACTCAATCCGGCTTGCGGCAAAAGTGGTTAATTACAAAGTAAACAAAGCAGGACTGGTCGATATTGTCGGTGCTGCCGGAGAACAAAACATACAAGGCGAAGACCAACAGAAACTAGATGTGTATGCCAATGAGGTTTTTATACAAACGTTGATCAATCGTGAAATTGTTTGTGGCATTGCATCTGAGGAAAACGATGACTTTATTACGGTTTGTGGCTCAGACAAAGAACACAACAACAAATATGTCGTACTTATGGATCCGTTAGATGGCTCCTCAAACATCGACGTCAACGTTTCGGTGGGTACCATCTTTTCAGTTTTCCGACGCATTACCCCTGTTGGCACGCCAGTCACATTGGCCGATTTTCTACAACCCGGCAGCAACCAAGTGGCGGCAGGGTATGTGATTTATGGCACGTCAACCATGTTGGTTTACACTACAGGTCATGGCGTAAACGGATTCACCTTAAATCCTGCGATTGGAACTTTCTATTTGTCGCATCCCAACATGCAGTTTTCAAAAGACGGAACGATTTATTCGATTAATGAAGGCAATTATGTTCACTTTCCGCAAGGCGTAAAAGATTATATTAAATATTGTCAGCTTGAAGAAGGCGATCGGCCGTATACTTCAAGGTACATCGGAAGTTTGGTTTCTGACATCCACCGCAACATGATTAAAGGCGGTATTTATATTTATCCCACGAGTTCCAAAGCCCCCAAAGGCAAATTGCGCCTATTATATGAATGCAATCCGATGGCCTTTATTGTTGAACAAGCCGGTGGAAAAGCATCAGACGGTTTTGGAAGAATTATGGAAATTCAAGCAAGTGAACTTCACCAGCGTGTCCCATTTTTTTGCGGCAGTTATAACATGGTTGAAAAAGCAGAAGATTGTATGCGATTGGCCAAATTAAGCAAATATTAACATACGATACGCCTCAATGAAGGCGCATTGTATGTTTGATGAGAAGTAAAATTATTTGTTCATGTGTTGCATCTCATAAAAAAAAGTTTCAGAGTCTACCTTTTTGTCGATTAAGGAAAGAGCCTTGTCTACAATATAATTTACATTTCCGGGCGTAAAACCAAGGGCAATGGCAAATTTGCGCAACAACACATCTTGTTTATCACCCAATTGATGGTCGATATGCACCATTCTGCTCAAATCGTACAAACGCTCTATGCGTTGAGAATACAAGTATGGTGGGTTAATTGGATATTTCAGCGGATTTTCTAAAATCTCTTCGTATTCAGAAGCGGAAATTTCAAGCGTCATAGCGAGTTTGTCTAAAAATTTCTTTTCTTCAGCTACTACTACGCCATCAGCAATTGCAACGCGCACTATGGCCGAAAAATGACCCTTGTTTCTGTTTTTGAATTCGCTATCAAATAAATCTGAAAATGACATAATGATCGGTTTTGTTAGGCTACAAATATAAATCTATTTCAATTTGAGTAAAACTATTTTTGAAGATTTTATCCTAATATTTATAGAAATGTTTTATGATTTGCAAAAGAAATAATTTTCAAAATTATTTGTAAGTTTACGTACCCAAATTTTTAAATACTGAACCATGTCAGAATTCTGGATTTTTACTGAAACAGGCTGGAGGCACGTGTTGGATATCAAAAACTACAGTTTGATTTTGTTTTTGATTGCTTTGACGGTTCCCTATTCGTTTAAAGAGTGGAAGAAGTTATTGCTCTTAACTGGTATTTTCAATTTGGGCTGCTTTGTGGCCTTGTTGCTTTCTGCATACGGAGTTATTTTAATTAAGCCTGTTTTGGTCGAATTTTTAATTCCGATTACTGTTTTAATTTTGGCAATGTTCAATTTGTTTACCTCCGGGAAATCTTCCAAAGGAATGGCTGTTAATCCGATTGGTTTTGTAATGTTGTTCTTCGGAATGGTTCACGGATTGGAATTTTCAACTTATTTTAAATCTGGATACACCGGAAATGCCTCTGATAAAATCGTGTCTTTACTTCAATTTGAATTGGGAATTATTGCAGCACAAACCCTTTTCTTGTTTTCTGTCTTGGTTGTAGGGTATATCATTTATACTTTTTTTAGGTTTTCCAAACGCGATTTTAGCTTAGTTTTGTCGTCGTTTGTCATCGGTGTAGCGCTGCCCATGATTCTTGAAAATCAAATCTGGAAAAATTAAAATCAAAAAGAATTTTTGTCCAATATGGAAAAAATAAAATTGAACAAGTACGACAAGGCGTATTTAAGAATTGCAAAGGAATGGAGTATGTTATCGTATTGCAAACGGAAACAAGTAGGGGCAATTATTGTGCGTGATCGCATGATTATTTCTGACGGATACAACGGAACGCCTTCAGGGTTTGAAAATTGTTGTGAAGATGAACTCGGATTGACCAACTGGTATGTGCTTCATGCTGAGGCAAATGCGATTCTGAAAGTAGCGCGTTCGACTCAAACGTGTGAAGGTGCTACTTTGTACATTACGCTTTCCCCATGCAAAGAATGCAGTAAACTCATACACCAGTCTGGGATCAAAAGGGTTGTTTATCAACTTGGCTATCACGATACATCGGGAATTGACTTTTTGATGAAAGCTGGAGTTAATGTAGAACAGATTGAATCGCTTAATTAACATGAAAAAAAGGCATCTTTATATTCCCATTCTCTTTTTCGCTACTTTGGCGACCGGTGTTTTACTGGGCGGTTTGTTGAATTTTCCGCTCGATAAGCCGTTGATTTCCAAAAACAGTTCTAAAAACAAACTTAATAAACTCATAGATTTTATTGACAATGAGTATGTAGACAAGGTCAATACGGATTCAATTGTAGGCCTTACAGTTAATACTATTCTTGCCAAACTGGATCCGCATTCGGTATATGTTCCACCAAGCGAGCAAACAAGCGTTGCTGAAAGTATGAAAGGAGATTTTGTGGGAATTGGAGTTAATTTTTATATGTACAACGATACAGTTGCGGTAATCAAACCCTTAGAAAACGGACCTTCAGCAAAAGCAGGAATCAGAGCCGGTGACCGAATTTTGTATGCCGACAATTATAAATTATTTGGTCGAAAATTACCCACAGACAGCCTGTTTTCTAAACTTAAAGGCGAACAAGGTTCAGCTATTGAACTGATTGTTTTTAGAAAAAGCGACAATAAAAAACTCAAAATTAAGCTTCGGCGCGATGTGGTTCCGATAAAAAGTGTTGATGCCGCACTGATGGTTAATGCAAACACGGGCTATATTAAAATTAATCGTTTTGCCGAAACCACTGCGCAAGAATTTCGGCTGGCATTGCAAAAGTTGAAAAAAATGGGTGCGGTCTCAATGCTCATTGATGTAAGGGAAAATGGTGGCGGTTATATGGAAATAGCTGCTGAAATAGCCGACGAATTTTTAAAAGACAAGCAACTTATCGTTTTCCTAAAAAATAAGAAAGGAAGAATCGACAAAACTTTTGCCACGGAAAAAGGCACTTTTGAGACCGGAAAAGTGGCAGTGCTTATTGATGAAAATTCTGCCTCTGCAAGTGAAATTCTGGCAGGCGCCATTCAGGATAATGATCGCGGAATCATTGTCGGACGCCGTTCTTTTGGAAAGGGTTTGGTGCAGCGCGAGATGAATTTTGATGATGGATCTGCCGTTAGATTAACCATTGCAAGATATTACACGCCTACCGGACGTTCGATACAGAAGCCATACGTAAAAGGTGACGAAAAAGCGTATTTTGATGAATTTGGCAAACGGTTCGACAACGGAGAACTGTATGAAAAAGACAGTATTAAGATTGCAGACACCCTTAAATTTAAAACACCTAAGGGCAGTGTTGTATATGGTGGCGGCGGTATCGTACCTGATGTTTTTGTACCGTTAGAAGGCAAACACGGGGAGGAAAGCATTGTTTACGTTATGCAGCAATCCGGAATTGTGGGTCATTTTGTATTTGAGCAACTAGACAAAAACCGGGGTGCTTTAAAAGGTTTGACTTTCGATCAGTTCCTGTCTAAAATGGCGAAAACGGATTTGTATTTCAATAACTTCCAAAAATATTTGACGGAGAACGGCGTCGTTCTGAACTTGGCGCAAAATAAATCGCTGGTAAAACGCTACTTGACGGCAGAATTTGCGAGGCAACTTTTTGAGGAACAAAAATATTATGAGATCGTGCTCAAAGAGGATCCGATGGTTCAGGCGGCCTTGCATGCTCAATAGAAATTTGTCTTACTTGTTATTTCTTTAGGCTGTCATGACTTTGCGAATCGATGCCGTCATTCCATAACGTCAGGATATCTGTAGCTACTGCGGCACCACTTCCCGCAGCAATAGCCAATTGACTTCTCCATCCAGCAAGGGTACCTGCAACATAAATACCTTCATCGACTTTGTGATCGTTGTTTTTCAACCAAATTCTTTGTTTGTGGGGGATTGCTTTAGGATGGGTTGCGACATACGCCATCAAACCTTCAATCGCAAAAGTATTAGAATAACCAATAGCCACAACCATAAGTTTGGTGTGGTAAATGTTTTTGTTGGTAACGACGGTGAAATTGGGAGCTGTTCCTTTAATTTGAAGTACTTTTTCGTGATCAATCTGAACGACATGAGGATACAACTCCGCCAGTTGATCGGTGCTTTCGATTAGTAAGTCGGTGCCCATTTTGCCCGGAGCAATGCCGTAAGCATTATTAAACAAGGCTTCTTGTAAAGAAGATGTTTTTTGGTGGGTGACAATTCCAATTTTTTTTTCTGTAACAAAAGGTTTGCGAGAGGCAGAACCCAAAATTAAAGCACACGAAATACCTGATACGCCGCCGCCCACAATCAAAACATCAAACATCAAATTACTGATTTTTAGTTTTTTCTTCAATCAATTTGGACATTCTAAAAATCAACAGAATAAAAACAGCGCAAAATGAGGCTGCAATTCCAATCAATGCTACGATGCTGTTGCCTTCAAATAAATGATCAAAATCAAGAAGGGTGATGTTAAAAATAATTAAACCCAAGGCAAGAACCACTAATATAGAAGTGAAAATTTTCATCTTTAAAATTTAAGAGAGAGTGAAATTAATAAAAAGCAATCAAACAAACAAACCTTTAACATTCGATGCAAATAATTTAACAGCAATGGCCAACAGTACAACACCAAAGGTTTTTCTGACAACACCCAAGCCATTTTGACCCAATATCTTTTCGATTTTGGCAGAGGATTTTAAAACAAAATACACTAAAATGATATTGATAATTATAGCAATGATAATATTTTCTATATAAAACTGCGAACGAAGCGAAAGCAAAGTTGTCATTGTGCCAGCGCCGGCAATCAATGGAAACGCCAAAGGAATAATGGAAGCCGTTTGAGCATCTTCGTCGCGGTAGATGCGGATGCCCAAAATCATTTCTAAAGCCAGAAAGAATAAAACCAACGAGCCAGCGACCGCAAAAGAATGTACGTCAATGCCTATGAGCTTGAGAAGTTCTTTACCAATGAAAAGAAATACAATCATAATGGTTCCGGCAACAATCGAAGCTTTACCAGAGTCAATATGCCCGTGTTTGGCTCTTAAATCGACCACTATCGGAATAGTCCCAACAATATCAATGACAGCAAAAAGCACCATGCTCACAGTAAGTACTTCCCTGAAATCGAGATTCATAATTTGACAATAATAAGCGGCAAAAGTATTTAATTTCATTGGGGTTAATAGCCAAAAAGAAGTTAATTTGTGGCAATGCGGTTGGTAAAGTTTTTTTATTAAAAGGCTGTGTTGTAAATCGTACAATTTGGCAGGTTATTCCAAAATTGCCGACTATCTTTGCCGCATGTTTCAACTTGGTAAAACCATCGTCTCTGAGGATATCCTCGAAAAGGAATTTGTATGCAACCTTTCCGCCTGCAAAGGAGCCTGCTGCGTAGATGGTGATGCTGGTGCTCCATTGACTTTTGAGGAAACAAAAATACTGGAAAAAATATATCCTAAGATAAAACCATTTTTACAAAAAGCGGGAATTGCCGCCATCGAAGCGCAGGGTACTTGGAGCGTGGGCACGGATGGCGATTTGGAAACGCCTCTTGTAGAGGAAAAAGATTGCGCTTACGTCATATATGATGGCAAAACCGCGCTGTGTGGCATAGAACAAGCCTATAACCAAGGCGTGATTGACTGGAAAAAACCCGTTTCTTGCCATCTCTATCCCATTCGAGTGAAAGATTTCACCGAATTTGCAGCCGTCAACTACGACAAATGGGAAATTTGTGACGCCGCTTGTGCATTGGGCAAAGAATTGGAAGTTCCGGTTTATAAATTCGTAAAAGAAGCGCTCGTTAGACGGTTTGGAGAAGATTGGTATGCAGAACTTGAAAAGGTTGCCGAAGAATTAAAAAAGGCCAATCCATAAAAATGATTTTAAATCTGCATTGAAGTCCGTAACCAACAATTTTTATATTTATAAATGGTAAATAATTTTTTATATTTTTTGTTAAATCTAAATTGTTAAAGCTATATTCTACGGCAGTTTAGCAAAATTGTAAATTTTCAATAGGTTAATTTTCAGTATTTTACATTTTTATTAAAATACTATTACGAACTTTACGGTTGTTAAAAACTAACTCCAATTGTGAATAAGTTTGGCTTTCATTTACCATTCCAAATCGTAATCTTTGTAATCAGAATAAAAACAAAAAATTTTGTTAAATTCTACAAAAACCGCTTTACCTATGCCTGCAATTGAACCCATTTTACAAGAGAATAAAAATCGATTTGTGATTTTCCCGATTAAACACCACGACATTTGGGAATGGTATAAAAAAATGGAAGCAAGTTTCTGGACAGCCGAGGAAATCGATTTGTCACAAGATTTAAACGACTGGAACAACAAACTCAGTACTGATGAAAAATATTTCATCAAACATATTTTGGCTTTTTTCGCTGCTTCAGACGGCATCGTAAATGAAAATTTAGCAGAGAATTTCGTCAATGAAGTGCAATATGCCGAAGCCAAATTTTTCTACGGATTTCAAATCATGATGGAAAACATCCATAGTGAAACCTATTCACTGCTGATCGATACTTATGTAAAAGATGAAGTAGAAAAAGACCAATTGTTTAATGCGCTAGAAGTTTTTCCGGCGATTAAAAAGAAGGCCGATTGGGCTCTGAAATGGATCGAGTCCGATTCGTTTGCCGAACGCCTGATTGCCTTTGCAGCAGTAGAAGGCATCTTTTTTTCAGGGGCTTTTTGCTCTATTTATTGGTTAAAAAAACGCGGCTTGATGCCGGGATTGACTTTTTCTAACGAATTGATTTCACGAGACGAAGGCGTACATTGCGATTTTGCCGTGCATTTGCACAACCACCACCTAGTTAATAAAGTGCCAAAAGCAAGAATCCGAGAAATCATTGTGGAAGCATTGCGAATTGAGCGCGAATTCATCACTGAGTCGCTGCCTGTAAGTTTGATCGGAATGAATGCCGTTTTGATGACACAATATCTGGAGTTTGTCGCCGATCGATTGTTGGTGGAATTACACTGCGAACGCGAGTACAATACGGCAAATCCGTTTGACTTTATGGACATGATCTCCTTACAAGGGAAAACCAATTTCTTTGAAAAGAAAGTAGCCGAATACCAAAAATCGGGTGTGATGAATACCGATTCGGCTGCCCAGAAAATTACATTTGATGCCGATTTTTAATCAATTAAGTAAGAACTGAAATGTAACAGATCGCTTCCAGCAAGGCATAACTTCCAAAAAATAAACCAAACACAAATTACAAATAACCGAAACCAGAAAAGGGATTTTCTGTTTTCATAAAACACAAAATTATGTACGTAGTAAAAAGAGACGGTCACAAAGAGCCGGTCATGTTTGACAAGATTACAGACCGAATAAAAAAATTATGTTACGGTCTCAACGATTTGGTCGACTCTGTAAAAGTAGCAATGCGCGTGATTGAAGGTTTGTATGACGGAGTTACCACATCCGAGCTTGATAATTTAGCAGCAGAAACTGCAGCTTCTATGACGATCGCCCACCCCGATTATGCCCAATTGGCTGCCCGGATTGCGATATCAAACCTGCATAAAAATACCACCAAATCGTTCTCAGAGACGATGAACGAAATGTTTTTCTATGTCAATCCAAGAACCAACCAGGAAGCACCATTGCTTTCAGAAGAGGTACACGCAGTGATTCAGGCCAATGCCGAATTTTTGGATTCACACATCATTTACAACCGGGATTTCAACTACGATTATTTCGGATTTAAAACCTTAGAGCGTTCTTATTTGCTCAAAATTAACGGAAAGATTGTCGAACGGCCGCAACACATGTTAATGCGGGTGTCGGTTGGCATTCACTTAAACGATCTAGAATCGGTGATTGAAACCTACGACTTGATGTCGAAAAAATTCTTTACCCACGCCACGCCGACGCTTTTCAACGCTGGAACACCGAAGCCGCAAATGTCTTCGTGTTTTCTCTTGGCGATGCAAGATGATAGTATTGACGGTATTTACGATACGCTCAAACAAACCGCAAAAATCTCGCAATCTGCGGGAGGAGTTGGTTTGTCGATTCACAATGTTCGCGCAACGGGTTCTTACATCCGCGGCACCAACGGCACCTCAAACGGCATTGTTCCGATGTTGCGCGTTTTTAACGATACAGCCCGTTATGTAGACCAAGGTGGCGGAAAACGAAAGGGAAGTTTTGCCATTTACATCGAAACTTGGCACGCCGATATTTTTGAATTTTTGGATTTGAAAAAGAATACCGGAAAAGAAGAAATGCGGGCGCGCGATTTGTTTTTCGCGATGTGGACCTCCGAT